>DASYXZ010000217.1:0-15513 GCA_035934315.1 Terriglobia bacterium
GCCGGTGATCCAGCGAGCGTCGGAGCGAGCCCTGAAGGCAGGCACCACACTCAAGAAAATTCTGGGGGCGCTGCCGCGCTGGCGGGAAACCGTACGCGTACCGATGATTCTATTCACTTATTACAATCCGGTTCTGCGATATGGCCTGGAAGAATTTGCGCGCGATGCCGCCCGTGCGGGAGCGGACGGCGCGCTGGTGGTTGACATGACTCCCGAGGAATCCGGGCCATACGTCCAGGCCATGCGCGAACATAACCTCGACACCGTGTTCCTGGCCTCGCCCACCTCCACGGACCGCCGCTTGCAGCTTGTGGCAAAGGCCTCCACGGGATTCCTGTATTTAATTTCCCGCACCGGCACCACAGGAGAGCGGAGTGACATTTCCACCAGCTTGCGGCCCCTTGTGGAACGCGCGCGCAAGTTCACCCAGCTCCCGCTCGCCGTGGGGTTCGGCGTTTCCAATCCCGGGCAAGTTCGCGAGGTTCAGGTCGTGGCAGACGCCGCCGTGGTGGGGAGCGCATTGGTGCATGCGATCGAGGAACGATATCCATTGGGGGGAGCAGAAGTGATCGAGCAATATGTCCGTTGGCTGCGGGTGGGATAATCCGCAGATTTCACAGATTACGCAGAAACAAGGACACACGAAGGGCAACGAAACGACCTTATGCAAACGCGAAAAGTAATGTTACATCTGAGCCGCATCTGAGAAAACCCCTCACCCGTCCCGACAAGCGGGACACCCTCTCCCCTGAAGGGGCGAGGGCTACTTTGATCTTTTTCTCTCCTCGCCCCCTCGGGGGAGAGGGGCGGGGGGCGAGGGGGTTTTGTAACCACGGCAAATGCGTTCGTATTAGTAAAGAACCGAAAGAATTTCCGGTCTCAGAAATAAGCTGGAAAACTAAATGCGAGGACGTAAGCGAGTTAACTACGGTATTGTTTTCGTCTTTATCAATCTGTGAAATCTGTGTAATCTGCGGACTCTTCCAGAGGAAACAATGAGCGATCTCGATGGCTGGCGAAAGCGCATTGACGAGATTGACCAGCAACTGGTAAAGCTGCTCAATGACCGTTCGCAATGCGCGGTGGAAGTCGGGCACATCAAAAAAAAGTTGAGCATGGCGGCGTGGCAGCCGGAACGCGAGGCAGAGATCCTGCGCAACATCGTGAAATCGAATCGAGGCCCGCTGGATGACGCAGCCATCCGCCGGTTGTTTGAACGCATTATTGATGAAGCGCGGGCGCTTGAGCGCCATTCAATGAAGGAAGGCAGTCCGGAAAATAAGGAGTGATCGAGCATGGTTGTTGTGATGCAAGAGGGCGCGACGGAAGAACAGATTCAGCGCGCCATCAGTAAATTGATGGACATGGGCTTTGATATCCACCGCTCCACGGGCGCCAATCATACCGTGCTCGGCGCGGTGGGAGCGAAGCGGGACTTTGACACCCGCGACATCGAACTGGTGGAGGGCGTCGAAGAAGTCCTGCGGATTTCCGCGCCCTATAAACTGGCCAGCCGCGCCTTTCGACCCGAGGGCTCGATTGTGAATCTCGGCCCGGGCGTCGCGGTGGGCGGGAAACAAGTTGTAGTGATGGCGGGCCCGTGCAGCGTGGAAAGCGCGGAGCAAATTGACACTATCGCAAGTCTGCTCTCAACCCTGGGGGTGCGCGTGCTACGCGGCGGGGCCTTCAAACCGAGGAGCTCTCCTTACAGCTTTCAGGGAATGGGCCAGCAAGGCTTGGAACTGATGCGCACCGCCGCCGATAGATACAAAATGCTGGTGGTCTCCGAAGTGATGGACCAGACTCAGATTCCCATGGTGCTTGATTACGTGGACGTGGTGCAGGTGGGCGCTCGTAATATGCAGAATTATAATTTGCTCAAAGAATTGGGCAAGATTTCAAAACCCGTCCTGCTGAAGCGCGGGATTTCCGCCACTCTGGAAGAGCTGCTACTCTCCGCCGAATACATTATGTCGGGCGGCAACTACAATGTAGTGCTTTGCGAGCGCGGCATCCGCACCTTTGAAAGTTATACGCGCAACACGCTGGACGTTTCCGCCATCCCCGTGATCCAGAAAATTTCGCACCTTCCGATTATCGCCGACCCTTCCCACGGGACGGGCCGGCGCGACAAGGTGCCTCCCATGGCTCGCGCCTCCGTTGCTGCGGGAGGGGACGGGCTCCTGCTGGAAGTTCATCATGACCCTGAGAAGGCTTTGAGCGATGGCGCGCAGTCACTCTATCCGGCTCAATTTGAAAAACTGATGAGTGAATTGCGCATGATCGCGCCGGCCGTGGGACGGACAATCTAAGAATCCACAGATTGTGACTGAAAACTTTCATCGCATCTCGATCATCGGTCTTGGCCTGGTGGGCGGTTCCTGGGGGCTGGCGCTCCGCGAACACGGCTTTCGTGGTGTGCGTGTGGGATACGACCGGCCCGAGGTTTCGAATCGCGCCCATGCCGCCGGGGCTGTGGACGAAATCACTCCCGATGTGTCCGCGGCGGTCCGCGAAGCTGACCTCGTCATTTTGTCGACTCCGGTGGGCGTGATTGTTGACCTCCTTCCACAACTGAAGGCAGGTGTGATGCCCGGTGCGCTGATTACAGACACGGGCAGCACCAAGCGTTTGATTTGCCATCGGGCGCAGGAAGTTTTTGGAAACGATCCGCTCTTTTTGGGTGGACATCCGCTGGCCGGAAAAGAACGCTCTGGCTTTGAGAGCGCGGACGCGGCGTTACTTCAAAATGCACGATACGTTTTGACTCCCTTGAAGCCGGATGATTTTGAAGACAAGAGGGTGAAATCATTCATGGCCCTACTCGAGTTAGTAGGCGCCCGGCCTTTTGTCACCGACCCTCAGACCCACGACCGCGCCATGGCTTTCCTGAGTCACCTGCCCCAACTCATTTCCACCGGCCTGGCCAGTATGTTTGCAGAGCAGAGCGCCGAAGATTTCCTGCCGGCGGAGTTGGCCGCTTCCGGCTTCCGCGACGTCACTCGTCTGGCGGATAGTCCTTACGGGCTTTGGCGGGACATTTGCCTGACCAATATTGAGAATATCCAGTCCGCCCTCGAGTCGCTCATCGACAAACTGGAAAATATGAAGTCGCACCTGTCCGACCGGGATTTGGAACGCGAATTCAAGCAAGCCTCGAAATTGCGCGACAGACTGCGCGAGACCCGATGAAACAGCTTCCCCAATGGGTGAAATCAAAAATTTTTCAAGCCATCGCCCTGGGTCTGGCGAGCGGCTTGCTGGTGCTGGGCGCGCACCGCCTCGGTTGGCTCGACACCATGGAGCGAAAGTCACTCGACTGGCGGTTCAGAAATTTCACCAAGCCGGGCCGCGCCAGCCGCGATATTGTAATTGTCGCGCTGGACGATGAAAGCTTCGCCGCTCCCGGAATGCTTGAAAATTTTGGCCGCTGGCCGTGGCGCCGCAAGCTTTACGCCATCCTGGTCAATTACCTTCATGAATGCGGCGCCAAAACGATAGGGATTGATCTTACTTTCGAAGGAAGAGATCCGCACGAAGGCGACGATGAGCTATTCGCCGAAGAGCTGGGGGCAAAGCGCAACGTAGTGCTGGCGCTGGGCATGAACCTGGGCACATGGCGGTTCAAGGATCCTTCGGCAGAGCAGGCCGTTGAAAAGCGCCTTGAACCGTTTTCCTGGCCGGTGGACCAACAGGCCTCCGTGACTTTCCCCAACTATTCAGGCGTCGATCTTTCTGAGAACGCATTTTTGGCGGCCTCGGCTGGAGTAGGTTCGATTGCCATTCAGCCGGACGCCGACGGCCCCACGCGCAGCATCACTCCGTTTTACAGCTTCCGCAATCACCTGTATCCGGCATTCTCGCTCGCTTTAGCCGGTAAGTTTATTGGTGAGCCGCCGAAAGCCGCCCTTTTGCCCGGTCCAACTTTGAAGATTTTTTCGCGCCGGCTGCCACTCGATCCGATGGGCCGTTTGCTCATCAATTGGCGTGGCCGCGAGTATACCTACCAGTATGTTTCCGTTTGGAAAGTTTTCAACGCGGCTTTCGATACTGCTTCCGGAAAGAAACCGGAGATCCCTCCTGAAACCTTTCGCAACAAGATCGTTCTGATCGGGCCCACGGCCACCGGCATAAATGACACGCATCCCAATCCATATTCAACCGATTATCCGGGCGTGGAAATCCACGCCACGGTAATCGATAACTTGCTGCACGGCGATTTCATCCGTACCGCCGACCCGCGCATCTCAGCCGCCGCCATCATGGTGATGGCCTTGATGATGGCGGCCTTGGTGTACTCCTTCAAATCTGCGCTCAACTATTCCTTGTTGGCTCTGGCTGCGGGGCTGGTGTATTCCGGCGTAGTTTGCTGGCTGTTTCGCTTCCACAATCTCTGGGCGCCTGTGGTGGGTCCGCTGGCAGCGGGCGGCCTCGCATTCATGGATTCAACGCTGGTTCAATATGCGACTGAGGGCCGTGAAAAGCAAAAATACCGGAAGACGCTGATGAAGTATATTTCGCCGCAGCTCGTGGAGACGATCATGGCCGACTTTAACTGGGCCGGCCTGCGCGCGGAGAAACGCACTCTGACCGTCCTCTTTAGCGACATTCGCGGCTTTACGAGCATTTCTGAGAAACTTCCACCGGAAATTGTCATCGCGACACTCAACGAGCATTTGAACATGATGGTCTCCGTCATCTTTAATCATCAGGGCACGCTGGATAAATTTGTGGGTGACTGCGTGATGGCATTCTGGGGAGCGCCCCTCGCCCAGCCGAATCAAGCAGAGCTGGCAGCGCGGGCGGCGCTGGACATGATGAAGGGTCTGGAAAAATTAAACCAAAAGTGGCAGAGTGAAGGACGGCCAACTCTCCAGATTGGGGTCGGCATCAACACGGGGGAAATGCTTTTCGGCAATATCGGTTCCGAGCAACGAATGGATTTCACCGTCATCGGAGACAGCGTCAATCTCGGATCGCGCCTCGAGAGCGCCACCAAGGAGTTGCACGCCTCAATCGTGATCAGCGACTCGACTTATCATGAGATTCGCGACCTGGCTGAAGTGCGGCCGCTGGGCGAGATTTCAGTCAAGGGCAAGGCCCAGAAAATCGTCGTCTACGAGTTATTGGGGATGGCCGGAACACCCAGGGTGAAGGAGGCTGTGTCTTGATCAAGAAAATAATAATTTTTCCCGGTATTTTTGTGCTGGCGCTTCTCGTGGCGCTTGCTTTCGCGTTCGGCCCATTACCGCATCGAGTGCAGGCCGCCTCACAAGACCAGAAAAGTCAGCAGGACCAGCAGGACCAAAAGAACAACCCTAACCAGGACCAGACGCAAACCGACCAGCAGCAAAAGAAAAAGAAGGGCGGCTTGTTCGGCGGCCTAAAAAAAGTTTCCGGCGGCGAAAGCGGACAGGAATCCGCCGCTACGACATCCGCGGGCAGCAAGTCGATTGGGGAAGGCAAGAAGATCGGTGAGATAACTCCAACCGCTGCGGATCGCCAGCAAGTCACGGATATGGAGAATTATTCCGTGCCCCAGAGTGATTTGAAGAAATTCCAGGAAGACGGGCATCTCCAACCCAAGCAATAAGGAGGGAATGATGGCAACGATATTAAAGGTTCGGAGTAGACCGTGGGCGTCCTGGATCGCCGGCTTCCTCGCCGTCGCCGCTCTAAGCCCGACGGCTTATGGACAGTTCGGCGCCCTCAGGAAATATAAGGATAAGCTCCAGAAAGTTCAGGAAGCCACCAAGCCCATGACGGTCGAGGAAGAGCAGGAGATCGGGCGGGAAGTCGCGGCCAAGATGATTGCGGCATTTCATGTCTATAGAAATGATGCGCTAACCCGGTATGTCAATCTGGTAGGGGCCAGCGTGGCCGTTCAGTCGGAGCGCCAGGACATTCAATACCATTTCGCGGTGCTTGACTCCGATGACATCAACGCCTTCTCCGCTCCCGGCGGCTATGTGTTCATCACGCGCGGCGCGGTGAAGCTCTGCGAGGACGAGTCCGAACTTGCCGGCGTCCTCGCTCATGAGGTGGGCCACGTCGCCGGGAAACACGTTATCCATATCGTCGAGCACGACAAGGCGTTGAGGGCAGGAATGGATGAAGCCTCGGCTCATGCTCCGGGCAGCGCCTACCTTCAAAACATGTCGAAAAATATCCTGGTCAGGATTTTTGATCAGGGACTGGCGCCGGCAGACGAATTCGATGCCGACAGTCGCGGCGTGCGCTACGCTCACAACGCAGGCTATCCCGCCGATGGCCTCGAACGGTTTCTGGTCCGGCTCGACCAGGCCACGAACCAGGGCGCCAATTCCTTTTTTACCCGCACCCACCCCCCTGTCAAAGAGCGTAACGAACACATCCAGCAGCAGATTGCCTCAGAACACTGGGAGGACGCGGGTCGGCCGGCGCTCGCGGACCGTTTTACAACACTTACCGCGATGCTGAAAACCAAGGCCGGCACGTAATAACGAGTGGGCTTTTCATGATCTCGGCCACCTGAAACAGGTTCTGGAAATCAAGCGCTATGTCTTGAACCCGCGCATGGGCAATATGCGCAAGTTTTATCATTTAGGTTAATGCGCTCAACCTGTGCCGCTGATTTCCAGCGTGCAAGACGCGCGAACGCTCTAAACGCTCTCTCGAATTTATTGGATTCCTATGAACAAAGTTTTTCCCAACGCGGATGCTGCCGTCGCTGACGTGCCGGATGGCGCGACCATTATGGTGGGAGGCTTCGGGCTTTGCGGCATTCCGGAAAAACTGATTGACGCCATCCGGCGCAAGGGCGCGAAGAATCTCACTGTGATGAGCAACAACGCGGGCATCATGGGTTTCGGTTTGGGTTTATTGCTTGCATCCGGGCAGATCAAGAAAGTAATCGGAACTTATGTGGGAGAAAACAAAACCCTCGAAGATCTGGCGTTGAAGGGCGCGATTGAATTGGAGTTGATTCCGCAGGGCACGTTTGCCGAGCGCATCCGGGCGGGCGGCGCGGGGATCGCCGGCTTTTTTACGCCGACGGGTGTGGGCACCGTTATCGCGGAAGGGAAGGAAGTGCGCGAGTTCGACGGCCGGAAGTATCTTCTGGAGCGCGGCCTGAAAGCTGATTATGCTTTCATCAAAGCGTGGAAGGGCGATCGATGGGGAAACCTTGTTTATCGCAAGACAGCCAGAAACTTTAACCCCATGATGGCCACGGCGGCGAAGGTGACCATCGCGGAGGTGGAGGAATTGGTTGAGCTCGGCGGCCTCGATCCCAATGGCGTAGTCACTCCGGGCATTTATGTGAAGCGTATTTTCCAGGGCGCCGGATATGAGAAACGAGTCGAAAAAAGAACTGTGAGAAAAAAGTAGAATGTAATCTGTAGACGGTAAACAGGAGAGCCTTTGTAATATATGCTGCCCGCTCCCCGGTCTACTGTCTACGGCACTTCAATGGACAAACGGGACCAAATCGCGCTCCGCGTCGCCCGGGAACTGAAGGACGGGTACTACGTCAACCTAGGCATTGGCATCCCAACCCTGGTGGCAAATTTTATTTCTCCTTCCATTGAGGTTGTCCTGCAATCGGAAAACGGCATGCTGGGCGTCGGGCCGTATCCGCTCGAGGGCGAGGAAGATCCTGACCTCATCAACGCCGGAAAAGAAACGGTGACCGAGGTGCCGGGCACGGCATACTTTTCCAGTGCCGACTCTTTCGCCATGATTCGCGGCGGCCATGTGGACTTGACGGTGCTGGGCGCCATGGAAGTGGATGAGCGTGGCAATCTCGCGAGCTGGATGATACCCGGGAAAGTTGTGAAGGGCATGGGCGGCAGCATGGACCTGGTGGCGGGAGCAAACCGCGTGATTGTGGCCATGGAACACGCGACGCGCGAGGGGAAACCCAAGATTATGACCCGCTGCACCCTGCCCCTGACAGGGGCCGGCGTGGTGGACATGATCGTCACTGAGCTGGCAGTGATTGAGGTGACCAATGAAGGGCTTCTTCTGGTGGAAATCGGCGCGGGCACAACCGTCGAATCCGTGCAGAAGGCTACTGACGCCCAATTAAGAATTAGTCCGACGTTGAAGATGATGGCAACATAGATCTCTGAATTGCCGGACGCACGTTTCCGGAAAAGAAAACCAACCCATGCAGTTCTCCAAGTTGGCTCTGGCATCGGGGAGGGTTTGTGGAAATTAATTCCATTGTGATCGTCAGCCTGGCGTCTCCCAAGGAAAAAATCTGGGGTCAACTCCTCTCGCTGGACGCTTCGGGGGTGACATTGCGGGGCATGGATCTCGGCTCATTCGACGATTTCCTTCGCCAGATCGTCGCCCAGGAAGAGTCCACCGTGGGCCTGGCTCTGGTTTTTTATCCCATGCACCGGGTGGAGCGCATCGCGCGTGACGAACGCAGCGGTTCCATTCCTTCGCTTGCCGACCGCTTTCGGGAAAAGATTGGAGTGACGATTCAGGAATATCTGGGCATCGAAGCGCCGCACAATTAGAAAGAGGAATGCAGATGGACATTGAGAATCGCGTAGCATTGGTCACGGGTGGCACGGGCGCGCTGGGAAGCGCCGTCACGCTCGAGTTATTGCGGAGCGGCGCGCGCGTTGCCGTCTCTTATCGATCGGCGACAGAATGGGAAATGCTGGAGGGCAAGGCGGCGGAACACGCTCAAAACCTTTTCGGGCAAAAAATCGATTTGACCCGCGGCGAAGAAGTTGAGCGCACGGTGTCTGAAGTCACTTCGCGATGGGGGCGCATCGATTATTTCGTGGCGTTGGCGGGGGGCTTTGCCGCCGGAAAAAGCTACCAGACTGACGAGCCCACGTGGGACAAAATGTTCAACTTAAATCTTCGGTCGCTCGTCATTCCGCTCCGCGCCGTTGTGCCCATAATGATCAAGCAAAATTTTGGACGTATCGTCACCACTTCCAGCGGTTCCATTTTGCGCGGCGGCGGCGCGGGCATCGCGGCCTACGCTGTGTCCAAGGGGGCGGTACGGCAGCTCACTGGGATTTTGGCCGATGAATTAAAGGACTATGACATCCACGTCCATTGCGTGTTACCGGGGACGATGGACACAGAGGCGAACAGGAAGTCCATGCCCACGGCGGATTTTTCAAAGTGGGTCAGGACGGAAGACGTGGCGCGAACCATTCGAACCCTCCTTGGCGATGACACCCGTGCCGTTCGCTCCGCGGATGTACCCGTCCTCGGCTGAATCATATTTAAGTTGCTCCTGATATCCGCTCTCCCTGGCCCGCGTTGCCGGGCTCCGCATTTCAGCTTATAATCGGAGTTGTTTCTGTTCACGATTGACGAATCCGCTTCTCACCCGTCTAGTTATGTTTCTGGTTTACAGCCTGCTCTTCAGTCTCGGCGTGGTTTTAACGGCTCCCTACTACCTATGGCGCATGAGGGGTAGAATCCTTTCTGCCGCCGATTGGCGCGAGCGGCTCGGTGCGTTGCCTTCACATTTTAAGCCGGCAGCACCCTCCGACGCGCCCGGGGCATTGTGGATTCACGCAGTGTCCGTGGGTGAGACGATGGCCGTGGCAGGGCTGGTGCAGGAACTGCAAAAGGAATTTCCCGAGCGCCGCGTTTTTTTAAGTTGCGTGACCCGCGCGGGCCGCGAGGTGGGTGAGATTCGCTTGCGTAATATTGCCGGCCATTTCTATTTACCGTTGGATTTGCGATCCTTTGTCCGGCGTGCAATCGACCATTTGCAACCCGCACTTTTACTGATTGTGGAAACTGAATTATGGCCCAACCTCTTGCGCGCCGCGCATCAGAAGGGGGCACGCGTGGTGATGGTGAATGCCCGCCTGTCCAACCGCTCTTTTCGCGGCTACAAGTTGGCAAGGCCGTTCATACGGCAAATTTTTAAAAGTGTGGATTGGATTGGCGCCCAGACAGCAACTGATGCCGCACGGTTCATCGCCCTCGGCGCAAAACCGGATCGGGTGGCGGTGACCGGAAATTTGAAATATGACAGCAAACCGCCGCAGGCCGCATTGCTGGCGGGACATCTACGCATGGTTTTGGCTGGCAATGGGCGCGGGCCGGTGATGATTGCCGCCAGTACCATGCCCGGCGAAGAACAGATGCTGCTCCAAGCATGGAACGAAATCCGGGCGCAACATCGACAATCGCTTTTCATTCTGGCTCCGCGCCATCCAAACCGTTTTGAAGAAGTCGCGCAAATCCTTTCCGGTACAGGACTTAATTTTATCCGGCGGACAACTTTGGAAACAGGCTCGCAAGAGTTCGCCCGGCAACTCGCCTCTCCGGAAATCCTGTTGCTCGATACGATCGGCGAGTTAGCGGGAATTTTCGAATTAGCGGACGTTGTTTTTGTGGGCGGCAGTCTTGTTCCCACCGGCGGCCACAATTTGCTGGAGCCGGCGTATTGGGGCAAGCCAATTTTGTTCGGCCCTCACATGGAAAATTTTCGTGATATCGCTCAGGCCTTCCTGGAGGCGGGCGCCGCCGTGCGGGTCCGCAATCCACAGGAGCTGGCCCGGAGCGTCCATGAGCTGCTCCAGGACGATGGCGGCCGCAAAAAAATGGGCGATCGGGCCAGGAAATTATTAGATCAAGGGTCAGGCGCTACGCAACGCACGATGGAACAACTCAGGATTTTGCTGGGCGTTTCCATGCCGACTCATACGCAAATCTAAGAAGTGAGGCGCGGTGAAACGAATCTTAATGCCACTTGCCGCTGGTTTCCGGATTGGCGTCGCGCTTCGGACTGCGGCCTACCAGCATAGATGGCTTGCAACCCGGCGGCTCCGCCGTCCCGTGGTGAGCGTGGGCAACCTGAGCGTGGGAGGAACGGGCAAAACTCCCTTTGTCGCGTTCCTGGCGGAACGTCTGATGGCGCGCGGGTTGAAGCCCGGAATTCTCACGCGAGGTTACGGCCGCCGCACCGGGGCAAGCCTGATAGCCATCGAACCCGGCTCCGGGCGCGCACCGGACCCTCGCGAAGTCGGTGACGAACCGGCCCTGCTGGCGAGAAAGCTTCCGGAAGTTCCCATCGTGGTGGGCGCGGACCGCTACCGCGCCGGGCTTTTGGCGGAAGATAAATTCAAAGTGAACGTACACATCATGGACGACGGCTTTCAACACTTTGCCCTGGCGCGCGATGTGGACATTGTGCTTCTGGACGCGACCCAGCCGCTTTCTGACCGGGAACTTTTGCCGGCGGGCAGGCTGCGCGAACCGCTGTCGGCGCTTTCTCGCGCGCACTTTGTGGTCATCACTCGCGCGGAACTGGCGAGCCCTGTGCCCATCGAGGACCAAGTGCGCCGGATCAATCCGCAAGCCAAGATTTTTCGGTGTGCCACAAAGCTTCTCGCTCTTAGAAATGTGACGAGTGGAGAGCTGGTTAGCCTGTCGACAGTTCACGATCGGCCAGTATATGCCTTCTGCGGGATCGGCAATCCCGAGGCTTTTTTCGCCGACTTGGAGGAGTGGGGTTTTTCCGTAAAGGACAAAGGTAAATTTCAAGATCACTACGTCTATGACGAGACGCTTGCTGTCACACTCTCGATGATGGCTCGCCGAGACGGCGTGAAAGCTATAATCACAACCGAGAAAGATGCTTTGAATTTTCCGAAGCTTGAACAAATCGGAATCCCGATATTGGCTTGCGCCATTCAATCAGAGACCGCTGAAGCGGATGCTTTTGAAGAGGCTTTATTCGACCGCATAGGAATAGTGAAGGTCAACGTTTAATGCCGCGAACTCATGACCTCCATGATCCCCGGAAAATAATGGTCCGGGCCACGAACTGGGTCGGTGACGGGGTGATTTCCCTGCCGGCGCTTGACGCCCTCCGTTACCGCTTTCCCAACGCTGAAATCGTTCTGGTGGCCAAGCCCTGGGTCAGCGAGATGTATTGGCACCATCCGGCGGTCAATCGGCAAATTGTTTACGATCCGAACGGCGAACACCGAGGCTTCAGGGGTTTTCGGAAACTAATTGGACTAATTCGCGCCGAGCAGTTCGATGTAGCGATACTATTTCAAAACGCTTTCCAAGCCGCGTGGATGGCGTGGCGCGCGGGCATTCCCGTGCGCCTGGGTTATGCACGGGATGGCCGAAGCATGCTTTTGACTGATGCAATCCTTGTGCCGCCGCGGGCAGCTTATGGCCACCAGGCTTACTACTACCTGCAAATGCTTTTTCGCGCCGGTGTCATCGAAAAGCCGGAACTCCCTCACCCCACCACTACGCCCCTGTTGCATCTGCAGGATGCTGAGAAAAAATGGGCGGTCAACCATCTGCGATCGCGGGGTCTGGACGGTCCGCGATTTCTTGTGGGCCTGAATCCAGGAGCTTTTTTTGGTCCCGCCAAACGCTGGCCGCCGGATCGGTTTGCCGCTCTTGCTGATCGTTTAATTGGTGCGCTCCATGCCGACGTGTTAATCTTCGGGTCGCCCGCCGAGAGGCCGGTTGCGGAAACAATAGCCCGGGCTATGAAGCACACGCCGACGATCGCAGCGGGCGACACTACGCTCCGGCAATTTATGGCGTTGCTGGCGCAATGCCGGCTGGTGGTGACAAACGATTCAGGCCCCATGCACCTGGCGGCGGCGCTGGGTTTGCCCCTTGTGGCAATTTTCGGTTCCACGGAGGAGCGCTCCACCGGGCCGTTGAGCTCCCGCGCGCGCGTTGTGAAGCACGCTGTCCCTTGCAGTCCTTGCGGGCTGCGCGAATGTCCCATCGATTTTCGCTGCATGTTGGGCGTAACGGTGGATAACGTCCACAGGGTTGCACTGGAACTCGTCAAGGAGTTGGATATTCGCTATGACCGTTCGCGATAAAAAGAAAAAGGATAAAGCGGTGCAGGCTAAAAAGGCGCAGGCGACAGGCGAGGCACGCCCCGGCGCCCCGGGGCAGCAAACGGCTGTCTTCCTTGACCGCGATGGGACGTTGAATCAGGAAGTCGGGTACATCAATCATATTGACCGGCTGCGCTTGTATCCCTGGTCCGCCGAAGCCATCCGAAAGCTCAACCGGGCCGGAGTGCCGGTGATCGTTCTTACCAATCAGTCGGGAGTGGGGCGGGGTTATTTCTCCGAGGAGCTTGTACACCGGGTTCACCAGAAAATCGCGCTGGAACTTGCCGCGAGCGAGGCGCACTTGGACGCGTTCTATTACTGCCCGCACCATCCGGATTCGAATCAGGCGGCCTACAAAAAAAAGTGCCAATGCCGCAAGCCGCTGGCGGGCATGGTGGATGAGGCGGCTAAAAAATTCCACATCGACGTGAAGTCTTCCTACGTGGTGGGCGACAGCACGCGGGATATGGAAATGGGTTTCAATGCCGGAGCGCGAACTGTGCTGGTGATGACGGGTTACGGGCGGGGCAATTACGAGAACCTGCGCGGCCACTGGCCCCGGCAGCCGGACATGATCGCTGAAAATCTCCTGGAAGCAGTGGAGAAAATACTGGGAGAATTGGCGCGTCGCGCCATAAAACCTGCAAGGCGGGATGGCGCGCCGAGGACCTCATGAAGATTAGCGCCGCAGACCGCTCTTGCTTGATTTCGCTGACCGGGCAGTTTCCCAATCAGCACATAATTCTATTGGGCGACTTGGTGGCGGATGAATTTATCTACGGCGAGATCGCGCGCGTTTCCCGCGAAGCGCCCGTGTTGATTCTGAAGGAGCGCGAACGGCACGTGGTGCCGGGCGGCGGTGCCAACGCGGCGAATAATCTCGCGGACCTGGGAGCACGCGTCACGCTGGTGGGCGGCGTGGGCGACGACGAAGCGGGTGATGCGCTCGTCCGTTATTTTCAGCAGAAGGATGTTTCCACCCGCCGCGTGGTTCGCGTTCGCGGTTATTTGACGCCTACTAAATCGCGCATTCTGGGCGGACTCAGCCATTGGCAGCGGCAGCAAATCGTGAGAGTCGATCGCGAGCCGGCCCAGGCGCTCGACCGGAAAACCCGGAGAAGTTTCAGCGCGAGTGTTGTGCCGCTCCTCGCCAAATCCTCCGCGCTGCTCGTCTCCGATTATGGTTTCGGTTCAACCGACGCCCACGAAGTGGAAATCCTGCGCCAGCGCACCAGCCGGCGCCCTGTGCCTATTACCGTTGATTCACGTTACGACCTGCTGGGGTATTCGCGAGTGACGGCGGCAACACCCAATGAGCCGGAATTGGAAGCGGCCTTTGGAAAGCGAATCGGAAACGATATCGAGTTACTGCATCAGCTCGGCCAGAAGGCGTTGCGGCGGCAGTGGCTGCGAGCCTTGCTGGTGACGCGTGGCCGCGACGGGATGGTTCTTTTTGAGCCGCATCGCAAGCCACAGCAAATCCCCATTTTCGGTTCCGACCAGGTGGCGGACGTGACTGGCGCTGGTGACACCGTGATTGCGGCGTTCACTTTGGCTTTGGCAGCAGGCGCAAATTTTCTCCAAGCCGCGCAATTGGCGAATTTTGCCGGAGGTCTGGTGGTGAGGAAAAGAGGCACCGCCACCGTGACCCGTCGCGAACTGGAAGAGGCCATTCGCAACTCGTGAGCGACAAGATAATCCCTCGCGCTGAAGTTTCTGCTCTGGGCGCACGTATGCGCCGTGAGGGGCGACGGATTGTTTTTGCCAACGGTTGTTTTGATTTGCTGCACGTCGGACACGTTCGCTATCTTCAGGGGGCGAAAGAACAGGGCGACGTCCTGGTGGTGGGAGTGAACAGCGACCGGACGGTGCGAGAGTTGAAGGGTGAAGGGCGGCCTTTGCTTCCGGCTGAGGCGCGCGCGGAGCTCATCGCGGCACTGGAATCCACGGATTACGTTTTGATTTTCGATGACCCGACCGCGGCGGGCGTCCTCCAGGACCTCCGCCCCCACGTGCATTGCAAGGGAACTGATTATTCTGAGGAGACCGTCCCTGAGCGCGATGTCATGAAAAGTTTGGGGGGAACGGTGCGCATCGTGGGCGACGACAAAGGCCACTCGACGCGCGAAGTGTTGTCTGAAATCGTCCGGCGATCTCCAAAGCATTGAGTGACTGGCTATTTGTCTCATTGAGCGATTGAGTGATGGCTTGAGAATTCCAGGAAACGAAATTCGAATACCGGCCACTCAATTTCAAATCTCCAGTTTTGATTTTGTATATTCTTCCATTCGCTCAATAGCCAAATTGCTACGTCGCTCCATCGCTCAATTCTTATGCGCTTTTTAATCATACGTCTCAGTTCCATTGGCGACATCGTTCACACTCTGCCTCCCGTTTCTGCTCTGGCAAGGACATATCCCGGCGCTGAAATCCACTGGGTTGTGGAGGCGCGCCACGCTGTCCTGCTTGGGGGGAATCCTTCTGTCCATCGAGTTGTGGAGCTCGACACGCTGGGCTGGCGCAAAAGGCTCGCCGCGCCCGAAGTTTTAGAGGAGATTGTCCGGGGTGTTCTGGCGTTGCGCGAAGATGATTACGACGCGGCGATTGATTTCCAGGGGCTTTATAAATCAGCCATCATTTCCAGGCTCAGCCGCTCCCG
>DASYXZ010000229.1:0-17043 GCA_035934315.1 Terriglobia bacterium
GTTTGGATTCGGCGGCCTGGACAAGCAGTTCCTCCACCTTGTCGGCGCCGGAACGATTATCAAATAATGTCATGAGGGCGCTGGCATCCAGGACGTAGCTTTTCAAAGCGCACGCTCGCGTTTGCGTTCCTGAAGCAGATAGTCAAGCGCCGAAGGCTTTCCTTTCAGCGACCCGCGCAGGCTTTTAATAAACTCTCGCGTGATGGGCTGAACGATGATGCGGCCATGGTCCTCCAGAAATGAAACCAATGTCCCCTGCCGGATACCAAACCGGCGCCGGAGTCGCGCTGGAATGACCAATTGTCCCTTGGTGGTCACTACACTTGTTTCGGATTTCATGTGTCCTCCTCCGATTCGTCATGCTACTATTTATCAAAATGTAAGTCAAGAAATATTTGGGCTACTTAATTCGGCGCCGGGGCATGCGCTGCGAATTGTTGGATTTATTCGATCTCAAAGGTTGGTAGTGACTCAGTTTGGACTTTTTGTAGCGGCGGCCTTTGACCGCCGTCTTAAGTTCCGCCACATAGGCAGCGCTCATAGTGAGCCGCTGCAGCAAACTGAGTCATCACCCCGCGGCGCGTTACCTTGACCGGTTATTCCGGGTTGTGTTAGGTTGGCTGTTCCTGGTTTAACTACTTTTTTGTTTTTCCACCGAAAGGATTCATTTGGCCACGCCAGTGAACATCGCGTTGAAGCGCACCGCGCTGAACTCCGTCCATAAGGCTGCTGGCGCCCGAATGGTGGAATTCGGCGGCTGGGAAATGCCGGTGGAATACTCGGGCATTACGGAAGAGCACCTGGCCGTCCGCACGCGCGCCGGACTTTTTGACGTAAGCCACATGGGCGAGATTGAGGTGCAAGGCCGCTCCAGCCTGGCGCTTCTTCAGTTTGTGACGTCCAATGACGTATCAAAGCTTAAAATCGGCCAGGCGCAGTACACGGCTTTAATGGACCCGCGTGGAAGCGCCGTTGATGATTGCCTGATCCATCGTTTGTCGGAAAATCAGTATTTAATTTGCGTGAACGCTTCCAACACGGACAAAGATTTTGACTGGATCGCCAGGCACAATTCTTTTGGAGCCGAGGTTCGAAACGTCTCCGATGATTATTCCCAGATTGCTTTGCAGGGGCCGCGCGCCGCGAGCATTTTGACCCGAACCGCGGATGCCGATTTGGCCAGTCTGAGATACTATTGGTTCACCCAGGCAAAGTGTTGCGGGGTCACAGGGCTACTCGCCCGCACAGGCTATACGGGGGAAGATGGCTTCGAGTTTTACTTTCCACCCACGGAATCCGAACGGGTGTGGAGCGAATTGCTCGATGCAGGCAAACCTGACGGCCTGATTCCCGCCGGGCTCGGAGCGCGAAACACATTGCGCCTGGAAGCTGCGTTCCCTCTTTACGGGCATGAGCTGGATGAGGAAACAACTTTGCTGGAGGCCAATCTCGGCTGGATTTGTAAATTGGACAAAGGTGAATTTCTGGGACGCGATGTGCTTCTGAAACAGCAGAAGGAAGGAACAAAGAAAAAATTGGTGGGATTTGAAATGGCCGAGCGCGGCATCGCTCGCGACGGGTATAATGTAAGTATTGAGGACAGGACGGAAGGACGCGTGACCAGCGGTTCTCCCGCGCCTTTTCTCAAGAAAAATATTGGGCTGGCCTACGTTCCGCCGCAGCTTGCTGAAGTCGGCCGCCAGATTCAAATCGATATTCGCGGGAAGCTGATTAACGCGCGGCAGGTGACAATACCTTTCTATCGGCGTACAAAGTAGTGATGGCCTTCCCGCCTGAGATGAAATGCAGTGCGGGAATTGATTGAGACTCAGGTTGTCTTGCGGCGCGGCCGCCTTAGCTTGGGCCGCTGGGAGATAAGATCTTCATGTACCCACCAGAATTGCTTTACACCAAAGACCACGAATGGATTCGCGTGGACGAAACCACGGGGATCATCGGCATCACGGACCACGCCCAAAAAGAATTGGGCGATATCGTATTTGTCGAACTGCCCAAGGCGGGCGAGCACGTGGCCGCCAAAGAATCTTTTGGAACGGTCGAATCCGTCAAGGCAGTTTCAGAAATCTATTCACCCGTCACTGGCGAGGTAAGCGCCGCGAACCCGAAGCTGCAAAATAATCCGGAACTGATCAACACTGACCCTCATGGAGATGCATGGCTCATCAAAGTGCATTTAGCCGACCGGAGAGAAACCGAGAGCCTGATGACCTCTGATGAATATGAAGCCTACCTTCAGGAAGAAAAGGCCCACTGATGCGCTATCTCCCGAACTCCCCTGCCGAGCGGGCCGAAATGCTCAAGGCGACGGGGCACAATTCCATTGAGGAACTATTCGCCCAGATTCCCGCGGCTCTCAAATACCAGGGCGACTTCAATCTGCCCGGGCCGCTTTCCGAGCCCGAGATCCTGGAATATTTCCGCCAGGCGGCAGCCCAGAGCAGCCGCGAGTACGTTTCGTTTTTGGGAGCGGGAGCTTACTCGCATTACCGGCCGGTAGCCATTGACGCCTTGCTTTCGCGCGGAGAATTTTTTACCGCCTACACACCCTACCAGGCGGAAATCGCCCAGGGCACGCTCCAGGCCATGTTCGAGTTTCAAACCCTCATCACCCAACTGACAGGCATGGATGTGTCCAACGCCTCACTCTATGACGGCTCAACTGCCACCACTGAGGCTGTTCTGATGGCGCTGCGCATTACTCGCCGTGACCGCGTGCTTCTCGCGCACACGCTCCATCCGGAATACCGGCAAGTTCTCCAGACCTATATCCAACATCAGGGCGTCGAGCTTCACCAAATTCCATACGATAAAACAGGCCTGCTCGATCTCGCAAAGCTCGAGGCCTCGCTCAAGACTCCGTCTGCCGCCGTGGTGATCCAATCACCAAACTTTTTTGGGATCATCGAGCGGGCCAAAGAGATTGCCGAAATCGTCCACAAAAGCGGCGCCCTGCTCATCGTCACCATTTCGGAGCCGCTTTCGCTCGGCATCGTGCGGCCACCCAGCGATGCTGACATTGTTTGTGGCGAAGCGCAATCGTTCGGCGTCCCCGTGGCATTTGGCGGGCCCTACGTGGGATTTCTGGCGGCGAAAGAACAATTCCTCAGACAGATGCCGGGGCGGCTGATCGGACAGACGCAGGACACCGAAGGTCGTCGAGGATTTGTATTGACACTGGCCACGCGCGAGCAGCACATCCGGCGCGAGAAAGCGACGTCCAATATTTGCACCAACCAGTCGCTGTGCGCTCTGGCTGTTACGATTTATCTATCGCTGCTGGGGAAACGCGGACTGAAATCCCTGGCGGAACAGAATCTGGCAAAAGCCAGTTACGCAGCACGCGAATTGAGCGCCGTCCCGGGCGCCCAACTTCCCTTCGCGGCCCCGAACTTCAACGAATTTGTCGTCAGGACGCCCGGAGACGCCGGAGAAATACTCGCCGCATTGCGGGAAGAAAAAATCATAGGGGGTGTGAAACTCCAACAGTTTTATCCGGAGTTGAAAAATCATTTGCTGGTTTGCGTCACTGAAACCGCGAATAAAGGCGCCATTGACCGCATGGCGGAATTGTACGCACAACATGCTGCACGCTCCAAGGGGCAGACTCAAGATGCCGAGGCAGTTGGCGCGGTTCATGGGTCGGCTTCGAAACCGCGATAAAACTATTTCCGCCGCCCCACAGGGCGCACCATCCCAATATGGAAAACCGAATCCGCACCGCAAGACCGCACGTCAACCGCAACGAAGATTTAATCTTCGAACAAACCAGTCCGGGAAAATCCGGCGCGGAATTGCCGCCGCTCGATGTGCCCGCCGTCTCACCGGAAAAACTGCTGGGCGCGGAATCTTATCGCGCTGACATTGACGGTTTCCCTGAAGTTTCTGAAACCGAAGTCATCCGGCACTTCACCCGCCTTTCCACCTGGAATTACGGCGTGGACACAGGACTCTATCCCCTGGGCTCTTGCACGATGAAGTACAACCCGCGCATTAATGAAGTTGTGGCGCGTCTCGAAGGTCTCGCCACTGACCACCCTTACACGCCCGCGGCGCTGGCGCAAGGCTGCCTTCGCCTTCTGGCAGAAACAGCGCGCTGCCTGGCTGAAATTACCGGCATGGACGCCGTCTCACTACAACCCTCGGCGGGAGCGCAGGGCGAACTTACAGGAATTCTGATTATTCGGGCCTGCCTTGCGGAGCGCGGCAATCCACGCAAGATAATTTTGACTCCTGATTCGGCGCACGGCACCAACCCCGCCAGCGTTACCATCTCGGGATACGAAGTGAAAAATCTTAAATCAAACTCCCGCGGCTGCGTGGATATGAACGAGCTCGACCACGCCATGACAGAAGACGTGGCGGGACTGATGCTCACCAACCCCAATACGCTGGGCGTTTTCGAGGAACAAATTCAGGAAATCGCGCGGCGCGTGCATTCGAAGGGCGGACTCGTTTACATGGACGGCGCCAATATGAACGCCCTGGTGGGCGTGGCCCGTCCGGCGGATTTCGGCGTGGATGTGATGCACTTGAACCTGCACAAAACGTTTACCACACCGCACGGCGGCGGCGGCCCCGGCTCAGGCCCGGTGGCCGTAAAGCGGTTCCTTGAGCCTTACCTTCCCACGCCCACGGTGGAGCAATCATCAGACGGAAAATATTATTTGGATTTTGATCGCCCCAAAAGCATCGGGCGGGTACGCGCCTTTTATGGGAATTTCGGCATGGCCGTGCGCGCCCTGGCCTATATTCAGGCAAACGGAGCCGCGGGTCTGCGGCAGACCACGCTTGATGCTGTCTTGAACGCGAATTATGTGCGCAGCCGTCTGCAGGATGTTTACGAGCTTCCCTATAACGCGCCCTCGATGCATGAGTGCGTCTTCTCCGACCGTAGACAGGTGGCGCGAGGCGTCCGTACCGGCGACGTCGCCAAACGCCTGATCGATTATGGCTTTCATCCTTACACGACTTCTTTTCCCCTCATCGTTTCGGGCGCGTTGATGATCGAGCCTACTGAGAGCGCCGGAAAAGCGGAGCTCGACGCTTTCATCGACGCCATGCGCTCCATCGCACTGGAAGTGGACGAAGATCCGCAATTCGTTTTGAAGGCCCCCTATACAACTCGCGTTACCCGCCTCGATGAAACTGCCGCAGCGCGGAAACCCGTGCTCCGCTGGAAGCCGCACCAATAATAATGATGCGGCCGGTAATCATGCATGAGCCAGCCTGCGCCTGGAACTCGCAAGCCTCAAGTGGTGATTCTCGGAGCGGGATTTGGCGGGCTTAATGCCGCGCTCTCATTAAAACACGCAGAGGTTGACGTCACGGTTGTCGATCGCCGCAATCACCATCTTTTCCAGCCGCTCCTTTATCAGGTAGCGACGGCAGGGCTTTCCCCCGGCAACATCGCCTACCCCATCCGAGCCGTGCTCGCAAAACAACAAAATGCAAGAGTGCTTCTCGACGAAGCGCTGGCCATCGACCCCGCATCTCGCAAGATCAAATTGGGAGATGGCGAGCTGAAGTATGATTACTTGATTCTGGCCACGGGCGCGCGCCACGCCTATTTCGGCCACGAAGAGTGGGCGGCGTTCGCC
The DNA here is from genome assembly GCA_035934315.1 of Terriglobia bacterium. Classification (GTDB taxonomy): domain Bacteria; phylum Acidobacteriota; class Terriglobia; order UBA7540; family UBA7540; genus DASYXZ01. The sequence continues at coordinate 5,619 of DASYXZ010000229.1, forward strand.
CCGGGATTAAAAAGCCTGGAAGATGGGCTGGAAATTCGCCGTCGAATTCTGAGCGCCTTCGAAAAGGCCGAACGCGAAACTGCCGTAGCCAGGCGAAATGAATTGCTGACGTTCATCATTGTGGGCGGAGGCCCCACGGGTGTTGAGCTGGCGGGCGCCATTGCGGAAATTTCCAGACGCGTCATGGTCCGGGATTTTCGTGTAATCAACCCTCGTGATGCGCGCGTCATCCTGTTGGAGGCTGGCCCGCGTATTCTCCCAACTTATCCCGAACAACTCTCGGCTGCCGCGGAATTGTCTCTGAAAAAACTGGGCGCTGAGGTTCACACAAACTGCCCTGTAACCTCGGTCGCTACAGGGCAGGTTATGGCGGGCAGCAAAACGGTGCGGGCCGCCACTGTTTTGTGGGCGGCGGGCGTCGCGGCCTCTCCACTTGCCGGCTCGCTAGGCGTTGGGCTTGACAAGGCGGGCCGGGTGGGGGTGGAACCGGATCTCTCCATCCCCAGCCATCCGGAGATTTTTGTCATCGGCGACCTTGCGATTTTCACCCATCAAGGCGGCCAACCCTTGCCGGGCGTCGCTCCCGTTGCCATCCAACAGGGTCGGCATGCCGCGCGAAATATCCTGCGCGCCGTTAAGGGCGAACCTGCCGAACCATTCCACTACGTGGACAAAGGCAGCCTCGCTACCATCGGGCGGGCCTCTGCCGTGGCTGATTTGGGCAGATTAAAATTTTCTGGATTCTTTGCGTGGCTTGCCTGGCTCATGGTTCACATTTTTTTTCTTATCGGCTTTCGAAATCGGTTTATCGTCCTCTTCGAGTGGGCCTGGGCCTACTTCACCAACCAACGCGGCGCCCGTTTGATCACTGGGGATATTGACAAGCCGTCCCCCGACGCCTCCGCATAAGGAATGAAAGCGCAATGCTTTTTCACACGCCGCGCGCGATCTGAGATTAAAAACCATCAATCCAGGTCAAATTACCCACCCGACCTTACCCCCCACCTATGGGACATCTTCCAGCCCAACCCCATAATCTAGTGGTTTTTTCCTTTACAACCCCTTTTTTTCGTGATAGGTTAGCGGTGAATTGAACGGGGATTCTCGCAGCAGCCTTATTTCGTGCGCCAGCACGGATGGCCAGGTTGGAAAGACTCAGGTTCACGCGGCGGCCTTTTAACTTGAAATCCTGGGGGGATCCATCGCAATTTCCCCGGCAGCCTCGTTCGCTTCACTTTCCCACCAGCCAGACTGTGATTCCAAAATTACTTTTGAAAGGAAATGGAATGGTCTCGATAGGACATCAGGGACTGAGCGGGAGGAATCCAAATTGTATAAGCTGAAAAAAGTAGAGATGCTCGGGTTCAAATCCTTCGCGGATCGCACCCGCCTGGAATTTGCCGATGGCGTCGCTGCCGTGGTGGGCCCCAACGGATGCGGCAAATCCAATTTGTCAGACGCCATCAGTTGGGTCCTGGGCGAACAAAGCGCACGCATGTTGCGTGGCGAGCGCATGGCGGACGTCATCTTTAACGGCACCGGCACCCGGCCTCCCACGGGCCTGGCGGAAGTCAGCCTGACCCTCGTCGATCCCGAATATGTCGCAGATCCAGCGGAGAATGAAACCGGGGGGAAAGATGTAGTCCAAGTAATCGCGGGCCGGCCGGAGGAAGATCTTCCGCCAACTTTAAATTTCACTGCTGAAACGGTATCAGATTCCATCGAACCTGAAATACGAGGCTCGAATGGGCACGGCCATACCACTGTGGCTTCCCAGCCGGTTAAGAGGCACCGCTCAAGTGAGATCACGGTGACTCGGCGTCTTTTCCGATCCGGCGAGAGCGAGTACCTGATCAACGGAGAGATTTGCCGATTGCGCGACATTCAGGACTTGTTTATGGGAACGGGCCTCGGCCCGGAATCCTACGCCATCATCGAGCAGGGACGCATCGGACAAATCCTCAGCTCAAAACCTTCCGATCGCCGCGCCATCATCGAAGAAGCAGCGGGAGTCTCGAAATTCAAATCGCGAAAACGCCTGGCGGAAGCAAAACTCGAGTCTTCCCGCCAGAACCTGGCGCGAATCACCGACATCCTGGAAGAAGTCACCAAGCAGGTGAATTCGCTCAAACGGCAGGCGGGGAAGGCCCGCCGCTACCGCGAAATGCATAAGGAGTTGCGAGGACGCCTGAAATTGGTCCTAACCTCGCGGATGCTCGCACTTGAGAATGAATCCCACCGCCTTCACGATGAACTTGCAATTCTTCAGGACCAATGTTCGCTCGCAGGGCAGCAACTCGCGGAACTCGAACGGGAACAGAAAACCGTGACCCTTCGACACGAGGAGTTGGAAACCCGCCTGACCCAATCACGCGAATCGCTGGCGCAGGGCGACCTGGAACGGCAACGGCTTGAATCTCAGATTGAGCATGTCCACCAGCAGGCCGCAAGCCTGAGCGCGCGCCTGACGGAGGCGGCCACGGAGAGCGATAACCTGCAAGCCCAACTGGAATCGCTGGACCGTGAATCCACTGAACTCAACAGCCGCACAGAACAGTTCCATCGGGAATGGGCAATGGCACGGAAGGATGCGGCTGAATTACTGGCTCAAAAGACAGGTTTGATGGCGCAAGTCTCAACCGGTGAAACGGAAGCCGAGGCCGCCCGTCAGTCACTCCTGGTGGCGGTGAGCGAAGCGGCAGATTTACGCAATCAACTTGTTCAAGCGGAAGAAATTGGCCTCGGGCTCGACCGCCAGATCAAACGGACGGAAGCGGAAAAGTTGCAAGCGGAAGAAGAACGCAATCGATTAAAAACAGAACTCGAAGCCGTGGGATCCGATCATATGCTCGGCGAAAGCACGCTGGCCGGCCTCGCTCAAGCAGTTTCAGATACCACCCAATCGCTGGACCTGGCGCGCGGGGATGCGGCAGCTTGCCGCACGGAACTCGAAACGCTTCGCCAGGATTGCGCCGGAGTCGCGGCCCGCAAGCAAGCGCTTGAAGAATCGCTGGCCCGACACGCCTACACAACCGAGAGTGTGCGCAAGCTGCTATCCGTCGATCATCCTAACAATGGCCACCGCTTCCGCCCCATGGGTCTGCTGGCGGATTTTATGGAGGTGAGTCCCGGGTACGAAGAGGTGGTGGAAGAATTCCTGAAGCACGACCTTGAGTGCGTGGTGGTGGAGGGGCACGACGAAGCGCGGTCCGGCATCGCTCTGTTGAAAAGTGAGGGGGCAGGGCGCTCCACTTTTTTTGTAACTCATTTCCCGGCGACCGATCATTCCAACGGACATTCCGATCCTGAAGTCCGCGGCGCGAAAGGCGTGATTGCCAATGTGCGCGACCTCGTTCGTTTTGAACCGCGCCTGGGATTGAATGGGGACTTGCCTTTGCCAGACCTTCAGAACGCCTACATGGTTGAGGACTCAGCCACGGCTGAGCGCTTGGCCGGCCAATACCCCGAGTATCATTTCCTGGCGCCCAGTGGCGAGCATTATCATCACCGCATGGTCACTGGGGGACGAGGCGTGAGTGCCGGCCCGCTGGCGTTGCGCCGTGATTTCCGCGAACTTGAGCGGCGAACCGCCGATCTGGAGTCCAAAGTGCGCGAGGCTGAAGCGACTTTCGCCAACCATTCCGCAAATGTAATGCGCCTTGAGGAACAGTTGCGCACCCTCAGCTCAGAAAAACAGGAAGCCGAGAAGAAGGCCTTGCTGGCCAACGAACAATTGCGGCAAACGCGCCAGGCGTGCGATCGCGCCGCTGATCGATTGCAGGCCCTTGGAGATGAGGCCACGGGGCTCGTGGGCGAGCGCCAGGCGATTCTTACCCGCGAGGCGGCCCTGCGCGCTCAACTCGAAACCGCAACACTGGAACAAAAGCGGCGCGAGGAGGAAATCGAACGAACTGCACTTTTATTGCACGACCTGCGGGCGGAATTGGACACTATGATTCAAAGTCATGCCGGAGCGCAAACACGGGCCGGGGCGCTGGAGGAGAGGACGCACGCGGTGGAGGCGGAACGCGCGCGCGTGGTGGCGCAACGGGAAGAAGTTCGGGCGCGCATCGCGCGCCTTTTGGAACAATGCGAAATCTGGCGCGAGGAACGAATGCGGCTGGCGAAAGAAAGTGAAGCTGTCCAGACTCGCCGCGCTGAACTCGCAAATGAACAGCAAATTGCCCGCGCTGAATTACTCACTCTGGAGCAGGAGTCGCAAGTGGCCAGGGCCCGGCGGGATCTGCTGGGTCCATCGATTGACACGGCACGAGCCACTTTTGAAAGCTATCGCGAAAAGCGCTCAGAGGTGGAGATTGCCCAGGCCCGGTCAGAATCCGACATGGCGCACCAGGCGCAGCAGTGCCGTGAGGAACTGAACGCTGAACCCGCTCAATTGCTTGCCGATTTGACGCCGGACAGCGCGCTGGCAGGAGAATTCCTGCTGGCCGCGGAGGAAGAACTCCGGGGGCTGAAGGCGCGGATCGAAGCATTGGGGCCGGTAAACATGATGGCGCTTGAGGAATTGCAGGAATCGGAGGAACGTTACACCTTCCTCGAAACCCAGAGGCAGGATTTGCTGGTCTCGATCGAGGACACGGCGCAGGCCATTCGCGAAATTGACCAAGTGTCGAGCCGCCAGTTCCTCGAAGCGTTCGCCGCCATCAACCGCAACTTTGCCGAATCCTTCCGCACTCTCTTCGGCGGAGGCATCGGCGAAATGCGCCTGAGCGATGATTCCGATCCCGACAGCGGACTGGATATTGTGGCCCAACCGCCGGGAAAGCGTTTGCAGAATGTGTTATTGCTTTCCGGCGGGGAGAAGGCGCTGGCTGCCCTGGCGCTCCTGATCGCCGTTTTCCGGTTTACGCCCAGCCCGTTCTGCATCTTGGATGAAGTGGACGCGCCGCTTGATGAATCCAATGTGGACCGTTTTACCCGCCTCATCCATCAGATGAGCCAGCACACTCAATTCATCCTGATCACCCACAACAAGCGCACCATGGAAATCGCCAAACTGATGTATGGCGTGACGATGGAGGAACCCGGCGTTTCCAAACTGGTCTCCGTGCGGTTTGAGGAATTCGAGCCCGAGCCGGTAGCCATTCCGGCATAATCATTTCATCAGAACACTGCACATTCGCCCAATTGACCATACCCCGGGTGGCCTACATCTTTTCCACCTGCACCACTCCAGGGCACCTGACCGACTGAGACCCTGTCCTGGGACATCGCCATCCCAAATCTTGCGACATATTATTTCGGCGACACCCTATAGAGTGGTCACAACGCAAAAATATCTTTCCATTTTGCCGTTGACTTCCTGTCGCGATGTTTTAGAATAGGCGCTCTCAATAATCCAATGAAAAACCTAGCCGAGCATCCTCCTCTTCGAGAAACGCAATTGACCGGTGTGAAACTTTTCTCACGCGGGAAGGTACGAGACGTGTACGAAGTATCCGGCGACCGGCTTTTAGTGGTGGCCACAGACCGTCTTTCGGCTTTTGATGTGGTCATGGCGGAAGGCATTCCGGACAAAGGACGCGTACTCACACAGCTTTCGTGTTTTTGGTTTAATTATTTTCGCGATGTTGTTCCGCATCATTTCCTCACTGCTCGGATGGCGGATTTTCCGCCCGAACTTCAGCCTTTTGCCGACCAGTTGGCGGGCCGCTCGATGTTGGTGGAGAAGGCACGGACGTTTCCAATCGAATGCGTTGTCCGGGGTTATTTGGCCGGTTCAGGGTGGAAAGATTATCAGGCCACCGGCACAGTTTGCGGAGTCAAGCTGCCCGCCGGCCTGCGCGAGTCTTCAAAGCTTGAGCAGCCCATCTTCACGCCCTCCACCAAGGCCCAGCAAGGCCATGACGAGAACATTGATTGGGAAGAAACCGTCCGGAGGATCGGACTCGCGGCGGCGGAGCGTTTGCGCGAATACAGTCTGACCCTTTACTTGAAAGCGCGGGAATACGCGGAGGCACGGGGCATTTTGCTGGCGGATACTAAATTTGAATTCGGTTTGTTGGGCGACCGCGTTATCCTCATCGACGAGGTCTTAACACCCGACTCATCCCGGTTCTGGCCCAAGGAAGGCTACGAGCCAGGCAAGCCCCAGCCTTCATTTGACAAACAATTTGTGCGGGACTACCTGGAGTCAATTCGCTGGAACAAGCAACCTCCGCCGCCCCCCCTTCCTCCCGAGGTGTTGGGAAAAACCAGCGAAAAATACCAGGAAGCATTCCGACTGTTGACAGGACGTCATCTTAACTGAGGGCAAGTCAGCCCCGGCTCCGAAGGGGAACGTGAACACTTGGAACTGGCTGGATTGGACCCTGACACTCGTCGTGGTCGCCTCAATAGCGGCAGCGGCCATGAAGGGATTTACCCGGGAATTGATTGCACTGGCGTCCGTGGTGGCTGGCTTGGTTGTGGCGGCGCTGGGCTACCGGTGGGCCGCGGCATGGTTTGAAGACCTCACTCGTTCACATGACGTGGCCCTGGCGGCAGGCTTCCTGGCATTATTTGTGGCAATTTTGGTGGTGGGCGCTTTGGTTTCCGCTCTCGCCCACAAAATGATTAAGACGGCGGGGCTGCAATCGTTTGACCGTATTCTTGGGGCTATTTTTGGAGCGGTTCGCGGCCTGGCAATTGATTGCGTCCTGCTTATGGCCCTCGTCGCGTTCGCCATCAAGCCGGACGCTGTCCAGCAATCGATGCTGGCTCCTTATGTCACCACGGGGGCGCGTGTGATCGCCCTTGTGATGCCGGCGGATTTGAAATCGCAATTCCGGCAGGGGTTTGAAAAGTTTCGAGAGGCCATCATCCAGCACGATAAAGGCACAACAAAGAACTGATTCGCAAGCTTATCGAATTTTCGTCCCGGGGAGATCGACCATGAAAGAGCAACTAGATTCCCTCATCAACCAGATGGTCGAACACGGCATTTCCTTTGAGGATGCCGTCAGTGAGTTTGAGAAGCGGTTTATCAGGAAGGTTCTGGAGAAGAGCAACAATAACCAGTCGAAGGCGGCCAACGCACTGGGTATTCACCGCAATACTTTGAGCAGGAAAATTGACGAACTCGGGCTGGACCATCGGCCCAAGCGCCGCAAACGCTCAAGCCGGTGACCCACCTTTAAAACGCCAACCCATTGGCAGATATCCCAGTCCCGCTGCCCTTCCGGGACCACTCATATCAGCCGCCAATCCTGAATCCCAATTTCCAACTCCTCTGTCTTAATGCTTTCTGCGGCGAGCGGTGGACCTCGGCCTCGGCTTGGGCTTGGTTTTAGTTTCGGCTTTGTCCTTTGCCGCCTCCAAAAATTTGTCGTCGATGGTTCCGTCCAGCGTAAGCGAAAAAACCGGAGTCATGGTGTATTCCGCGAGAGTTCCCTGGAAGGCGACCGGATCTCCTTTGGAGAGATATTTGGCGTCCGGCTGCTTGTCTCTGAGCACGATGTCGTAACCGTCTTTGGCTTTGCTCTCGTCAGTAATGGCGATTTGGACCAGGTAGGTGTCAGGGTCTGTCCCCTTCTGCGAGCTATTCACTGTCCCGGGCATTGCAAAGGGCTGGCCTTTGACCTGAGCCCAAGCCTGTTTTTCCTGGTCGCCTCCCACTTTCAAACTATCTTCCATGTTGTAGAAGGCATCGATTGCCGCATTGCCGGTGGGCTTGTGCTTTTCCGCGGGGGCCACTTTAAACCCGGCAGGGGGATTCACGGAGGCTGATGCCTGGTTTATGATATCGCCCTCACCTTCATCCGATCCATGCCGGCTGACATACACCTGGTCATAATACTTCGCCAACGCTGCGGCATTGGGATCGCTCGAGGCTTTAGCCAGAGCGACCGAGCGCGCGAGACTCCAAATGCCATTGTCGTAATCCGGTGGGGACGACTGCAGGTAGGCCTGACCGAGCATGGAAAATGTGAGGTTATTGCCGGGATTATCCTCGGCAGCAGTCTTCAGAGAGGTAATGGCGCCTGCGTAGTCCTTCTGCTGCAGAGCCACAAATCCAACGGTCCCGTTGAAAATCGACCTCAAGCCCTTGATGGCCTGGTTGAACTGCTCATCAGTCGCATTCGCCGGCTTTTGCAGTTTTTGAAGTAAATCCAAACCATGCTTTGATTCGTTCTCGGCGCGAGTCAACTTGGAAGCGGCATCAGGATCGGTGGCCTTGAAAACAAATGGAAACGCAAAACTAACGTATCTGAGGGCATCCAGATTGTCCGGGTTGACAGCAAGTGCCTTTTCGCCCGCACCAATCGCATTAGGCCCATCGCCCAACTGTTGGTAGGCCGCCAACTCCTGCAGGTAAGCCAGGTCCTTGAAATCCGTGTCCTGAAACTTTGCCAGGAACGCCTCAGCCAATGAAATTTTCTTGTGGGGATCCTTCTCATTGAAGGCGGCCTGATAGGCGTTATATTCTTCCGTGGTCTTCCAAGCTGGCTTCTTTTCACCTGCCGCCGCTGCTTGTGGAGAGGCAGCCCAGGCATGAGTTTGAGGCAGTAAAGAGATTTCCCTTAATCCCCTGACGGGCCGGGCATGCGCCGCGCCTGATATAAGGCCGGCTAACAGTGTAAAGCTTATCAGCACAAGATTTTTCTTCATTGGTTAAGTACCTCAGTTTTAGGGTATGAGCTCCTTGGTTTCAGGACGCGCTCCGCACATGCACCGGCCCGACTGTACGGATTACCAGGACGCTCCGTCATTCGTTTGACAACAACACTGCACTCAGATGCGCCCATTCAAATATCAAGACTCATAAAACTTTGCAAGCAAAATCTGTAGTCTGCGTTCCCTTAAGTTGCCTCCTCATCATGGCACCTCCATCAGGTTGGATGCAGAAGCCATCATCGGAGTCGCCTTTTTGCCGAGGAAGTATTCTTGCATATTACCATCAGTGGTTATTAGAATCGAATTGAGATGCCCTCCCACCATTCAGACGATACTTTGGCCGAACGCGCTGAAATGGCAGCGGTTGCCCCCCGGCATCGCACAGAGCGTTTTTTTAAGGAAAAAGCTAAAGAGGTCCTGCTCGCCCTGGCCGGAAATCCCCACCTTCAGGAACGCGACCTGTTGCGCCTGCTTGAGCGAAAGGATTTGTCGCCTGAGGTGCTTCGTGCGATCGCGGAACACCGGGAGGCCGTGCGCAGTTATGCTGTGAAGCTCGGCTTGGTCCGCCATCCGAGAACCCCCCGGCTTCTGTCGCTTCCTATCCTTAAATTTCTTCACCTCTTTGACCTGGTGCGCGTTTGCCAAACGCCCGCAGTGCCGACCGATGTTAAGCATGTAATCGAGGAAACCATCCTCAAGAGGGCCGAAAGAATCCCGCGCGGCGAAAAAATAACTCTCGCCCGGCGCGGCTCGGGCCGGGTGGCGGCCGGGCTGCTTGTGACCGAAGATCGCGAACTGATTGGCGCCGCCCTGGACAACCCATTCCTGACGGAAGCCCATATCCTCCGAATTCTGCAGCAGCAGAATCTGCCCGCTCAGGTTGTGGAATCAATCACTGTGCACGACCGGTGGTCCGGTCGTTACCACCTGCGACTGGCGCTGATTCGCAATCCGCTGACGCCACTCGCTCGTGTGTTGGAGTTCTTGCCCGATCTGGCCGTGAATGATCTCCGGGAAATCTGCCTCGACCGTCGAATGCCCGGGCAACTTCGCAAATATATTTTGGTTTATTGCGCCCGGCGGCTCAACAAGCGGCCGCGCGGCCGCCCTCACGCAGAGTAATTCTGCCGCGTTTGCTTGACACCTCTCACACCCTTGGTTAGATTGACCGTTGGCTTTCCATTGTCAATGGACTCTCCGAACCCATCATTCGGAATCCAGCAAATGGGAAGCCAAGGCAAAAAACCAAGGAGAATGCGTGGCTTTCAGTTGGCTCGACCTGACCGTGGTGGTTGGATATCTGATCGCCATCACAATTTTCGGGGCGCATTTCGGCAAAAGCCAGCGCACGCTCCACGATTACTTTCTTGGTGGCCGCCGCCTGCCCTGGTGGGCCATCGCCTTTTCCGTTGTTTCCGCCGAGACCAGCATCCTCACTATCATCAGCACTCCCGGGATCGCTTACCGGTCGAACATGGCATTTCTGCAATTGGTTTTTGGATACATGGTGGCGCGGGTGGTGGTGAGTTTTATTTTCATCCCGCGTTATTTTGCCGGAGAACTTTTCACCGCCTATCAACTCGTGGAGCGGCGGTTCGGGCGCGGCCTGAAGATTTTTACCGCCGCGCTCTTCCTCATCAGCCGTGCGCTGGCTGAGGGCGTGCGCGTTTTCGCCATTTCCATCGTGATCGAAGTCATTTTCAAGACCGGCATCCTGACTTCGGTCATCATCATCACCGCGCTGACTTTGTTCTACACTTTCCGGGGCGGCCTTACCGCCGTCATTTGGACCGACGTCATCCAATTGCTCATCTATATGTCATGCACCATCATGGCGCTTTTCCTCGCTTTGCACGCCATCCCGGGAGGCTGGCATGAAATTGTAAGATTGGCGCACGTTGATGGAAACAAGTTTCAGGTTTTTGACTTCAATTTTAATTGGCATACACCTTACCTGTTCTGGTCCGGACTTATCGGCGGCACTTTCCTGACCACCGCCAGCCACGGCACAGACCAGTTGATCGTTCAGCGCCTGCTGGCAGCCAAGAATAAATCGCAAAGCCAGGCGGCATTGCTTTCAAGCGGGCTGGTCATCCTTTTCCAGTTCACTTTATTCCTCCTGGTGGGAGTGGCTCTCTTCGCGTTTTATAATCATTTCCCGCCCGCTGCATCTTTCTCCAACCCGGACAAACTTTTCCCAACCTTTGTCGTCACCCAACTTCCACGTGGCCTGGCCGGCCTTTTAATTGCCGCCATTATCGCCGCTGCGATGTCAAACCTAAGTGCGGCGCTAAACTCTTTGGCATCGAGCTCTGTCATGGATTTTTACAAGCCCTTTGTCCGGCCCAATGCCGATGAGAAAGAATACATGCAAGTGTCACGGGGCATGACGCTGTTCTGGGGAGCGGTCCTCGTCATTGTTGCTTTTGTCGTGCAGCGATATCATGAGAGCGTGCTCGAATTGGCCTTGACCATCGCCTCCGTCGCCTACGGCGCGATGCTGGGAATATTCCTGTTGGGAGTTTTAACCAGACGAGTGAGGGCCAGCCACGCCCTGTTCGGCGCTTTGCTCGGACTCGCCACCTTGCTGTATGTGATGAAGTTCACTCCCATCGCCTGGACGTGGTACGTGGGCATCGGAACCACGGTAACTTTTGCAACTGGCTGGGCAGCGAGTTGGATACCTTCCAGTGAGTCGCAGCAGCCCGTCAAGGCAGCCTGAAAATCTAATGGAAAAACGCACTGAACTCGTCAAGGGGTTGGGCCTCTACGGGGCGGCATCAGTAGTGGCCGGCACCATGATCGGCAC
>DASYXZ010000230.1:0-14372 GCA_035934315.1 Terriglobia bacterium
CTCCACAAACGCTTGAAACTGTTCTGTGCTACGATGTGGTCCGTGCATAGGGTGTGGGCTCCTTTTCCTTGGGAGATTTTGTTGCTCTCACAACAAAACCTACACCCTCTTCCTTTTTACACAAACAAATTTACGTCACCAGGTGGGTGGCGCTGGAACGGTTTTTGGATGGTTTCGCCGCCGCCCCCGCCTCTTGTTTTTAGCTCTCAACCATCACCTTCAGCGTTGCGGGGCAGGGTGCAGTTGCGGCAGTCGCTCATCCACGGGCGGAAGGGGAGGAAACGCCGCGTGCGGCTCCGTTTGATACCAGTAGGCCACCGAATAATAATCGTCGGCGCGATCGTTGGCGTGGCCATGCTCGATGGTGGCGCGCAGCGACTTGGTAAACGGGATCGGCGAATCGAGATGAAAACGATAGACTGACCAGCGCGCCCCGGCCCGCTCCTGCCCCACCACCGGCGCGCCGAATAATCCGTAGGCAAATGGCTTGCCGCCAAAGTCCCACGCGCCTAAAAAATAATCCTCTGAACCTGTGCCGTTAATTGATGGAAGCGTCTCGCCATCGACAAAAAACATATCGTCGCCTTCGCCCCACCAGCCGTCCGCATTTTCAAGCACGGACATGGTGACGCCGACAAAGTGCCCCCGCCCGGTGGCATTCATCCAGACGTAATTGTCCTCGCCCTTCAGGTTGAGACCGTTTCCCTTGATGGCCCGGTTGGGCGCGCCCTGGCGATACTGCGCGTGGAAATAGAGCGTGTCCGCGGGCAAAGGTTTTGTGTAAGCCTGGTAGTCAATGTTGAAATAGAATGCGTTGACTTTCCGCTGCCCTTCGTTGGTCACGGTGATTCTCGCGTGCCTGGGAAAGGGCATGGGGAAAAAAGAATTCAGCGCCTTGTCCGCTCCCACCGCCAGCGGGATCGACTGATAGAGAAAATAGTCTCCCAAACCCAAACCAAAAAAATCACCGATCGGAGTTTCAACGCTCGGCGTGCTTTCTCCGTCCCAGTACATTCGAAGAACTAATTTTTTCAGGTGATATTGCTCCGGACTCGCAATGGTAATCCATACGTGAGTAATCACGCCCGGCCCATCTTCATCCAGCAGCGTGAATGTCTCCCCGGGAGCAATCTGGCGGGAATCCCTATTGCCACCTGTGCGGTCGTAACTTGAAACCCGCTTCTGAACATAGTTGTGCGGCTCTGTAAGTTTGGAAAGAAGGCCGTTGAGATTCTGGGCGAATGCTGACGATGATGCGAGCGCGAACACAATTATGCAGGCGAGCAGGTGAAGACTCTTCTTGCGCATGGAAGCCTCCGAAAGATTTTGGGACTCAGGTGGCACGCTGAAATTCGGCGCGATTCTACCACAATAAAAATTCATATAAAAGTTATCAGGCTTGAGGGTTTCAGAATGGCGCTGCATTAAATAGCGGCACATTTACAAGGCACGACCAGCGGCCGCGCCGGAGGCCCAGGCCCACTGGAAATTAAAGCCGCCGAGATGCCCGGTGACGTCCAACACTTCGCCGATAAAATACAATCCCGGGACGCTCCGGCTTTCCATCGTCCGGGCAAACAACTCATCGGTGTCAACGCCGCCCGCCGTTACTTCGGCTTTCTCATAGCCCTCCGTGTCGGCGGGGGTGAGGGTCCAATCGTGCACCTGGCGCTCGAGTTCCGCGATGGCATTGTTGGTCCAAGTCGCGGGCGCATGCAATTCAAGCCAGCGCGCAGCCAGGCGGTTGGGCAACACGTTCTGGAAAGCGGACCGCGCCACGGCCAGATTTCTTACCCGGGCATCGCTCAACTCTCGCGTGACATTACGATCGGGCGCGAGATCAATTCGGATGGGCTCGCCTTTTTTCCAATATGATGAAATTTGGAGGATTGCCGGCCCGCTCAATCCCCGATGCGTGATCAGCATCATTTCCCGGAACGATTGATGGCCGGTTGAGGCCACCACCTCCGCCGAGACGCCGGTGAGATCACAATACCGGGCTTGATCGCGTTCCCCAAGCACCAGCGGCACGAGTCCCGGGATCGTTTTGCGGATATTCAGCCCGAACTGGCGGGCCAAGTCGTAACCCAAACTTGTGGCGCCGATTTTTGGAATCGACAGCCCGCCACACGCCACCACAAGAGCCGGGGCGTGGAACTCCGCCGCTGGGGTGCGAACCACAAAGCCGCCATCGTGCTGAACTTCACTTATTCTGGTCTTCACAAATAATTGCACCGCGGCACCACGGCACTCGGCCTCGAGCATGTCCGTGATTTCGCGCGCGGAATGGTCACAAAAAAGCTGCCCGAGCGTTTTCTCGTGATAGGAGATGTGATGTTTCTCAACCAGCGCGATAAAGTCCGAGGGCGTATAGCGAGCCAGGGCGGATTTGGCGAAGTGAGGATTCCCGGAAATAAAATTTTCCGGCTGGCAGTGGAGGTTGGTGAAATTACAGCGCCCCCCGCCGGAGATGAGGATCTTCTTGCCGATGCGGTCGGCGCGCTCAAGCACGGCAACGCGGCGCCGGCGTTTGCCGGCTTCCAGCGCGCACATCAGTCCGGCGGCGCCGGCGCCCAGCACCACGGCATCAAATTTGTGGATCAAGTAAGGTCTCAACTACAAGAGTTGTCAGCATATATTGTGCAGCGGGAAGGAAGCAAGCGTAGCCGCGGTCCCGCAGGCGCGGGACCGCGGCTAAAGGTCGACTAAAACCACCTACGGGTGAGGCGGACCGTCCGGACTCTCACGAGGGGCGGGCGGGGTCGGAGGACCACCGCGACGCGGGCCGGAAAACATTCTGCTTCCGGGACCACCGGCGCCCCGATTTCCCATGCGGCTTTCCATGAAAGCGTGAATCTTCTTTTGCTGTTCGGGCGTTAAGACCGCTTTGGCATCGAGAAGCGCGGCGATGTGCTGCTGCATCATTTCACCGCGCAGGCTTGAAATTTCCTGCACTTTTTTCATTACCGCATCGCGGTCGGAATTATCGGCGCGCAAGAGTTCGCGCAATTCAATCCCGTGAACCTGGATTTCCGCGCGATCCTTAACTGAAGCCTTCTCTGTTTCCACCACGATATGGCGCAAGCGATCCGTCTGTTGGTCCGTGAGGCCGAGGGCGGATTTGATTCGATCATTATCCAACATAGCCAAAAGCCTGCCACCCATGCGGTCTCCTCCGCCCCTTCCCATGCCCTGCCCGGGCATGCCATTTTGCGTGCGCACAATTTCACGCACGCGCTCCTCCTGCGCCCGCCCCAACACTCCCAGGCTGAGGGCGCCTGCGACTATTCCAATTCCTGCGATGGCCCAAATTTTCATTCTCATTGGCATCTCCTTCAGATTATTTTCTCCATCTATATATACGCCAATTCGGGCGGCTGAGTTACACTCGCCGGCAGATTTCCCGCCATCTTAATGTAGAATAAGTGATTGTAGTTCCGGAATCATGATGGGCGCAGACGAACCAATCGTGACCAGCATGGCCCTCAGCGAGCCGATCATCGCGCGCGGGCGAATTGCTTTAATGTTTCGATCACTCCGCACGCGCGATTTCGCCCTCTTCTGGACGGGGAATTTCCTTTCCAATATCGGAACGTGGATGGAAACCATCGCGCTCGGATGGGTGATCCTGGTGAGGACGAATTCTCCATTCCTCCTGGGCCTGAATGGTTTTCTCGGCCAGATCCCCTCACTCCTGCTCGCTCTTCCCGGCGGAGCGATTGCCGATCGCCTTAGCCGCCGGAGGTTGATGCTGTGGACACAGACGGCCATGATGCTGCTGGCTCTCATCCTCGCCGTGATGACATCCATCCACCGAATCAATGTGGCGGAGATTCTGCTGATTAGTTTTCTCACCGGCGCCGCTTCCGCGCTAAATTATCCCGCCTATCAATCCTTATACCCGGACCTCGTGAAACGCGACGACCTGTCCAACGCGGTCGCTTTGAATTCGGCCCAATTTAATATGTCCCGTGCGATTGGCCCCACCCTGGCCGGTTTGGCGCTGGGCACGCTGGGCGCGGCGGCTTGCTTTTATCTTAACTCAGTCAGTTTTTTGGCCTTGATCATCGCCTTGCTGGTCATCGTGATTCCGCCCCGCGAGGTTCATAAAGGGCCCTCATTCTATGAATCCGTCAAGGACGGTTTTCGTCATTTTCATCAAAATCAAATTCTCATCATCCTGTTGACCGTTCCGGCTTTTTTGAGTTTACTGGGCCTGCCCTTTATTGTTTTGATGCCGGTATACGCCCGCGACCTGATCAAAGTTGGCGCTTCAGGCCTTGGCTTCCTGATGGCCGGAGCGGGAATCGGCGCCGTAATTTCCGCCTTGGCGCTGGCGGCCCGGACCAACGTGGCGCGGCATCAGGGAGAATACATTCTTTCAAGCGCATCGCTCTTCTCGCTGGCTCTTATCCTCCTGGCCCGCGCCCATAATTTCTGGTGGGCGTTTTTTCTGCTGGTGATATTGGGCGCCACCATGGTGGGCTCGCTCACTCTCACCAACATGACGTTTCAAATGACCAGCCCGCCGGAATTGCGAGGGCGAATCATGAGTTTATTTCTGATGGCAATGTCCGGCTTGTTGCCATTTGGAAGTCTGCAGGCAGGCGTGGTGGCTCAGTCGCTGGGAACGCGCTTCGCGCTGACCCTGGCCGGGGCGATCTGTTTGATTTATTTCCTCACCCTGGTGATTTTTCTTCCCCGGCTGAAACGCGTGGGAGAGTTTACAGGTCCGGTTGCACAGGGCTGAGAAGGGGAAAAATGCAAGGCAGAATTCCCCGCCTGTGCGGCCAAGTTTTATTTCTTCTTCTTCCGGCTGGCCTGCAGGGCGTCATCAATGACCTGATAAAAATTCTCCGGCGGGCCTCCGCCGATCAGTATCTTACCGTTAACGAAAAACGTTGGGGTGCTGTTCACATCCAGCGCTTTCGCCTCTTTCATGTTTTCCTCGATCCGGGGAAGCGACGCCTTGGAGTCAATGCAACCGGAAAGCTGCAAACCGTCGATGCCCACCTGCTTGCCGTAATCAATCAATAAATCCCGAACCGCGGAAGTGTTGGCCTTGATCCCTTCAAAGTCGCTTTGATGCTGGAAAATCAAAGTTCGGTAGGGCAGGTAATCCTGGGGATTGATGCGATAGGCGCACTGGTTGGCGATGGCCGCCGTCATCGCCCACTCGTGAATCATGGTGAGGGGAAATTCCTTGAACACCAGCCTGATCTTACCCTCATATTTTGGCAGAAGAGTGTTCTCAAGGAAGGCATGCGTCATCGCGCACGTGGGGCATTCGAGGTCGGCAAATTCCACCATCGTTACCGGCGCATTTCGGGGGCCCGTTTCAGGCTGGTTCTGCAGGACCAGCGTGCGCAGCGCTTTGCTCGTCGGATCGCTTGCCATGTCGTATATGTTGCCCAGGATAAGATAGCGATGGTCGCGGGTGACATAGGCATCCAGCGTTTGCTTCTTTCCGGCGTTATCCGCGGTAATGGTCGTCATCAGGAAATTGGGGAAAGGCGAGCTTCGAAACGGCCCAGCCTCCACGGTAATACTGTCGGGAACTTTAAAGGCCACGTGGACGTCTCGGGCGATCTCCTGATTGGCGTCGGCTCCCAGCGGAAATATGGAGCTTGCACCCGTGCCCCCCACCGGAAGAAAACTCATGACGAGATAGTGGCCATCTTTGCTGACACTGATGTCCGATGAGCGCTTTGAGGTTTTGGTGTTTTTCCCGTCGTCCACAGCGATGGTGGAATCCAAAAACTCAGGGTCTGGTGATTTGTGAAACGGATCGAGGCTCATGCTTGTCGAACCGGGGACGCCGAATTTTTCCCTGACATAGCGAATCACCCGTTCGCCTGATGGCCCTGTTGCCGTCGCCGCCCGATGCGCCGAAGGCTTGGCCCGGGTGCTCTCCGCCTTTTGCGCTCCAAGGCAAAAAACTCCCGCCCACAAACATAAGCCCGCGAGTTTCCCAAGTCTCACCGATAATTTCCTGGTCAAGTTGCCTGTCTCCTTATCCGTTTTGGCGGAAAAACTTATTTCATCCAGTGTTTGATTGTATCGAACTTGCCGTACAAAAATCAATTTTGGCTTTATCAAATACTAACGGAAAAAGTTATGTTCCATCTTCGAAGCATCCGGCAACCCCCCTCACCTGTCCGTCGGCTGACAGACACCCTCTCCCCCAAGGGGGGCGAGGGTTAATTCCATATTCTCTTTCCCTCGCCCCCTGGGGGGAGAGGGGCCAGGGGTGAGGGGGTTTTTACAACTGCGGTAAATATGCTCGAATAATAAGATGCGAGAGTTATATCCAGCGCCGCATATCGAACCAATCTATTTCGTCAGAATCAGTAGTGGAAGCGATAGCGCACTTGAATGAAAATCTCGCGACGACTGAAGTAATGAGTTCCTCCAAAGGTCAGGCTGTTATCGAGCAAGAACCGGCGGTTCGCCAAATTCAAAGCGGTCACCGACAAAGAAAGATTTTTGCCAAAGTTCTTTCCCATGGCGAAATCGACGGTTGTGTGACCGGGAAGGTGGCGCGGACCGCCGCTGTCTGTAAAACCGGAACCATAATAGATATTGCTGCTGGCCCAGGCGTCCCACGGCAGGTTCAAGTCAAATCCGCCGTTGAGAGTATGGCGCTGGTCGTGATCCAGAAAAAAACCTCCGACCGGAGGCGAAAAATTTGTCAGCCCGCCGTTCACCGCTCCAAAGCCCTCCGCGTACTGGTGCGAGTAGGCAACGTGAACCTGGCCGCGTTGGAAGAGCCGCGGCGAGCGAAGCGTTGCCTCTGTCCCACGGATTCGCGCCTGGTTGATGGTGACCGGAAAGAAGATGTTGGAATTTCCCACATTATTGTGGTCAAAGAAATTTCTCCCGTGAGTCAAAAATTGATCCGCATCGAAAGTCCACCCCCTGAACGGAATCGTCAAGCCGAACTGACGTTCCTCGTCACGCTCGCCGCGAAGCGGAATAAATCCGAAGCCCTGGTTGAGAACAAAATTCAGCAACGGGCCGGAGACAGTGGAAAGCGGCGGCGCCTGGTAGAATCGGCCGTAGAAACCATGGAAGGTCCAGTTCAATCGAGGTAAACGGAGCGCCGCACCGACTCTGGGGCTGGCAGCGTTTTCTGTTAGCGAGCCGGAATAATGAGTAAGCCTCACTCCTCCATTAAGCCGCAGCCAGGACGTGACCTGATATTCGTCTTCGAAGAACAGAGCTTCAAGATTTCCCGCTGGGTTTTCCGCCTGGCGCAAGGCGAGTCCGCTGCCGCCGGTGGCCCTCAAGCCGAACAGAGTGTTGTCCTGCTCGCCAAAACCGTAAAACCCCACGCGCGCGTTGTGCTTCTTCACTACAGCGCCAAAGGTAACTTGCGCGCCCTCATAATTCGATGAGCGGTCCTGCTGCGCGCTAAGTAGGGGATCGTTCGGGCCGCCCACGAAATCAGCCCGATTGAAATGGTAGAAGGGCGAGACGGTCAACAAGAGTCCAGGGCCGACCGTGTGCACCCAGGAGAAATCGGCAAAAGCGTCGCTCTCCCGTTCGACATCGCGCGCGCCGCCAGCCTGCTGGGCTGGGTCGTTGGGAATCTGGTAAAAATCCCTGCGCGCTGAGGTCACCAGGCGAAGCTGGTCGTTTGCGTCCATGTTAAAAATCAGGGAGCTAAAACCACTCAATCCATTTTCCCGGTCGTGAATCACGGCTGAGGTGGGCGTCTCCAGGCCAAGATCGCTGCGGTTTCCGTTCACGCTGGCGAGATAGGCAAAGCGTTCAGTGTGGCTGCCGAAACTGAGCTGGTCATTGGTCTGGCGGAAATTTCCATAACTGGCCACAATCTCCGCCCCGTTGTTGCGCTCGAATCCTGTGCGGGGCGCCACGTTAAAAACGCCGTAAGTGCGGTCGCCATAATCGGCGGAGGTGCTGCCGCGCTGGGCTTCCAGAACATCAACGTCCTTCGGATCGAATTGGGGGCCGACGTTCGAGGCGATATTCGTATTGGGAATGGGAACTCCGTCAATGGCCCAGGTCACCTGATGCCCGCCGCGGATATGAAGCTGGTCGTGGACCACATAGGCGCCCGGGACGTAGTCCGTGATCATCGCCAGACTGTTGGTGCGATCGGCGCCCGGCGTTCGAGCGATTTCCTGCCGGGTGATGTTGGTCTCGGAAGTCGAGGATTGCGTCGCGGCGGATCCGGCTGTGTCGGACACTTCAACCTTCTGCGACACCGCCGCAACATTCATGGGGAAGTGAAGGATGGGCGCGCTTCCCGCGCTGACCGTCACGTTCTGCTTCTCTTCATCAAAGCCCACGGCGTTCACCGACACCACATAGTCGCCCAGAGGCACGGCGATGAATTGGAACTCACCGTTGTCATCCGTTTGGGACACTTTGAACCACGCGGAGCCGCTAGAGTGAATCATCACCTTGGCCCCGGTGATCGGGCGGTGCTGAGAATCGTGAACGATTCCTCTTACGTCGCCGAAAATCGTCGCATCGGCTGGAAGTGAAATCAAAAACGAGAAAATGACACCAAGGCTGAACAGCCTGAGCCTCATCATGACCTCTCTGGGGAAAAATTCGTCCTCGACGGGCGCCGCAAGACTTCAAGACGATTGAGAAAGGTGCTTAGGAAAGGAATTCAGGCGGTGGGTCAAGCCGTGCGGCGTAACCACTTAGAATATTCGCGGTCATGGGGGCCCGAGGCAGCGGGCCAACAGAGAAATCATGCGCCGATCCCGACTGTGGTAAGTCAAATCTGAATGCGGTGTGCGCTGTAAGATTGAGCGAAGACTCGTTGGGAGAGACGGAACAGGCGCACGTTTTGATTTGCCCGGAACTTTTCCGGCTCGAGGCCATGGCGCAGTCTTTGGGCATGGCCGGCTGAGCAGGCCGCGAACCCATCGGGCAACTCTTGCCCGCGCAGCAAGTAACAGAGGCGCAACAGGATTTCGCGCCTGGCCGCGCGCCTAACAACAATACGGACTGCACGCACCAAAGCATGAACGCAACCAGCAATATCCAAGCCTTTTGCCGCCGCCTCATAAACCTATCCTAGCACAAGCGGTCATCGTAAATTAGGTCTGTGAATTTGGCCTGGATACCAGATTACACCTGCAATACATCGCCCTCGCGCGCCACCATCTCATAGAGGACGGGATTGACGAAGAAGCCGAGGAGAAGTCTGGAAATCAAGCCAGCCACAATGACGATGGCGAAGGGACGTTGCGTGTCTGACCCGATGCCGTGCGAGAGGGCTGCGGGCAGCAACCCCAGGCAGGCGACAAGCGCCGTCATCATGATGGGCCGCAGCCTCATCATCGATCCTTCCAGCGTCGCTTGCCGGATACTCCGGCCCTCCAGCCGCAATTTATTGATGAAGGAGACCAAAATGACTGCGGTCTCCACCGACACTCCCATGAGAGCCAGCAGTCCGACGCCTGATGAAACATTGAAAGGCGTGTGCGTCAGTTTGAGTGCAACAATCCCGCCCACAGGCCCGGTGAGTAAAACACCCAAGGCGATGGTGACAGGAAATTTGAAATTGCCATAAAGGGCGAACAAGATCATGAAGATGAGGAGCACGGTGATCGGGCCGATGACGGCAAATTGACTTTCGGCGGCGAGAAACTCGCTATATTCCCCTCCCCACTCCAGCCGGTAGCCCGGGGGAAGCGGAACGGCCTTTCGCACAGCGCGTTCCCCATCAGTCACGGCGCGGGCCATGTCCCGGCCCAGAATGCTGTACTGGATCCCGATGTAACGCGAATTATTTTCTCGATAGATGAAAGAAGCGCCGTTACCTTGTTTGATGTCGGCGAGCTGGCTCAGAGGAATCTGCTGTCCGGCCGGAGTGCCCACCAACAGGTTGCCGATTTCCGTGGCGTTGGAGCGGAATTGGGGCTGCATGCGCACGACCAGATCGAAAAGTTTTTCTCCCTGGATCACTTGTGTGGCAGCCTGGCCGCCCACCGCCGCTTGGATCACGGCCTCCACGTCTGCCACGTTGATGCCATAGCGGGCGATCTTGTCACGGTCCACATTGATCAACAAACTCGGCTGACCGAGCTCACGAACCACGGTGAGTTCGGAAAAACCGGGAACGTGCTGCAGCGTCTCTTTGATCTTGATGGCGGTATCCTGCAAAACGTTCAGGTCATCGCCATACACCTTGACGGCCAGCGCGCTCTTCAGGCCGGTGAGCGCCTCATCCACGGCGTCTTCCGCCGGTTGGGTGTAATTGAAAATAATTCCAGGATA
This sequence comes from Terriglobia bacterium, assembly GCA_035934315.1. GTDB lineage: Bacteria > Acidobacteriota > Terriglobia > UBA7540 > UBA7540 > DASYXZ01. The sequence continues at coordinate 10,264 of DASYXZ010000230.1, forward strand.
GGTTTCGAGCCTGCGGTCGATCGATTCAATCAGCTTCGCCTTGGTGTTGATTTTGCCCGACCAGGTTTTGTCCGTGTAGGGCTTGAGCCCCACGTAGAACTCACAATTGAAAAACCCCGTCGGGTCAGTGCCATCGTCGGGACGTCCCAATTCGGAGCCTACTTCCGTCACCTGGGGATAGGAGAGCAGGATGGTGCGAATCTGGGGAGCGATCTTGCTCGCCTCCTCAAATGAAATAGTGTAGGGCATGGTGGCGCGCACCCAAAGCGCACCCTCATCCAAATGGGGGATAAACTCGCCGCCGATAAAAGGAACGAGCAGCAACGTCGCGCCAAAAATGACAGTGCCGATGAGCACGGTGAACTTGGGCCGGTCAAGGCACCAGAGGAGTTGCCGTCCGTACATCCGCCGAATCCATTCAAAGGGCCGGTTCACATGCTCGCGGACTCCACCCTTGAACCAGTACGAAGCCAGCACAGGCACCAGAGTCAAGGTGAGAACCAACGCTCCCAGCAGCGCGAAAATCATGGTATCGGCCATGGGATGGAAGAGAAGTCCCGAAGGTCCGTGCAAAGCGTAAATGGGAAGATAGCCGGCGACGATAACGGCGACGGAATAAAAAATGGGCCGATCGACGTCACGCGCCGCATCCACGATCACCTCATGCAGCTTATAAGTTTTCCCCTGCCGCAGGGCCAACTCGCGATAGATGTTCTCCACCATCACCACGGTGCCGTCAATAATGATGCCGAAGTCGATGGCCCCGATGGACAGCAGGTTCGCGGAAGTATCATGGGCGTGAAGGATGATGAAAGAAAACAACAACGCCAGGGGAATGGTGATGGCGGTGATGACGGCGGCCCGGACGCTCACCAGGAAAAACATCAAAACGATCAGCACCAATATCATGCCGCGAACCAAATTGCCTTCCACGGTGTCGATGGTTAATTGCACCAGGTCGCTGCGATCGTAAAACGCGTGTATCTTCACGTCCTTGGGCAAAATGTCACGATTGAGCTGCGCGGTCTTTTCTTCCACGGCTTTGAGGACGGTCTGGGTCTGCTCGCCCCGGCGCATCAGGATGACACCTTCAACGGCGTCGTCATTCTTCATAAAACCGAATTCACCCAGGCGCGGCGCGTGCCCGATGGTCACCTCGCCGATGTCGCTGACGCGGACCGGAGCGCCATTATTGCTGGCTACCACGATGTTGCCGATGTCCTGAGTATCGCGCGCCAGGCCCAGCCCGCGCACATAATAGAATTGCCCGCCCTGGGAATAAAAGCCTCCGCCGGCATTCGAGTTGTTGGCGCTGATCGCGTTAATAACCTGGGGCACAGTAAGGTGAAATCCGTAAATGCGGGCGGGGTCAAGCAAAACCTGATACTGCATGGTGGTGCCGCCAAAGCCGGAATCGTCCGCCACGCCGGGCACGGATTTATAGGCGCGCTCGACCACCCAATCTTCGATCGTTTTCAACTCCTGCGCCGTGCGGTCAGGGCTTTCGAGCACGTACCGGTAAACCAACCCGCTGGGACTATACAAAGGGGAGAGACTGGGAGCCACGCCGGCGGGAACGGTGGCGCCGCTCAGCCGCTCGAAGACGACCTGGCGCGCGAAGTAGTTGTCCGTATCGTCTTCAAATGTCAGGCGGACGTCAGAGAGGCCGTAAAGTGAAATGGACCGCATGTAAACCAATTGCGGCACGCCATTCATTTGCAGCTCAATGGGCAGAGTAACCAGGCGTTCGGTTTCTTCAGCGGCGTGGCCTGGCCACTGGCTGATAATCTCAACCATGGGGGGCGAGAGGTCAGGATAGGCGTCCACCGGCATGCGCTGGAATGAGATGATGCCCCACACCAGGATGAAGGCGGTGATCATCAGCACCAGGAACCGCTGGTTCAAAGCGAATTGGACGATGCGGTTAATCATGACTGATTGCCAATTGATGATTGGCGATTGATGATTGAAAAGAGCAGCATTCAGCGGTCAGCCATCAGCTTTCAGCGCGAGCCGTCCTCATTTCGCTTTCTGCCTTCGGCTGATGGCTGAACGCTTCTCTCCTTATCAATTCTCAATCGAAAATTTGCCTACTTCTGAAACGAATTTGCAAATTGCAAAAACAGGCTGCCATCGGCGACCACGCGTTCGCCCACGCTCAGCCCGCTCAAGATCTGGGTCTTCCCGTCCTCACTTTCGCCAATCGTCACCAGCCGCTGACCAAACTGGTTGGCACCCGATTCGATGTAAACAAATGGCTGGTTCTCATCGTTGCGCAGCACCGCCGAGTCCGGAACCGCCAGCGCGTCAGCGATGGCGCCGGCCTGCACGATCGCGGTGACATACATATCCTTTTTGAGTTTGTCACCGGGATTGTCGGTCACAATTCGCACTTGAAGCGTCCGCGAAGTGGGATCAAGCGCCGGGGAGATATAAGAAATCCGTCCGCGGAATGTTATGGGATAAGCGTCCGTCTGGATGGAGACAGTATCGCCCATGTGGATGGAGCCCAAATCGTGTTCATACACATTGGCCAGAACCCAAACCGAGCTCAAGTTTGAAATGGTAAAACATTGTGTGGCGCCGGCTTGCAGCACCTGCCCCGGGCCCACCAATCTTTCAACCACCTCGCCCTCGATGGGCGCTTTTACCGGTATCTCCGGCGATGCAGGGCTGGTGAGGAGGCTTTCCGGATTGGGGACGCCCAACACTTTCACGGCCTGCTCGGCGGCTTGCAGGTCCGCCTGGGCCTGGTTGCGCACCGACTCTGCTTGCAACAAGTCGGCCTGAGCAATGGCATGGTGCGCGTAGAGATCCTGCGCGCGAGTGTAATTTTTTTCAGCCAGTGAGTAGGAATCGCGCGCCTTCAGGAAATTAGTGCGCAGTTGCGCGTAATCCGGACTGCTGATGTATAACAATGGCTGGCCGCGGTGAACCACATCGCCCGGCGACACCAGGATCCGGGTAACCGGTCCGCCCACTTGGGTAATCACCGGAGTCGTCTGGAAATTGTTGTAAGCCACGGAGCCAGTCAAGCGAAGCACGCGCGAAAGGCGGGTGGACGCCACCGTGACCAGTTCCACATGCTGCATCTGATCGGTGGGAACGGCGAAGAGTTGTGCCTGGGAAGTCCCGTGTTCGCTCGAAGTATTTGCAGTCGATTCACTGGCGTCCGCGGCCTTACGCGCGCATCCTGCCATACCGACCGCAAGCGAAGCCAGCAACGCGATCGCCGCCAGCCCGTTGCCGCCAGCCACCGGCCAACTGTCACTTGTCACTCGCCTCGTGAGGTGGGACAAAAAGTTAGAACCCAGCCCTCGCCCCTTTACGGGAGAGGGAGGCCCCGCAGGGCGGGGTCGGGTGAGAGGTGTTGAATGACGATTCGCCAGGTCCTTGCTACTCGCCACCCGCCACCTGTAACTTGTCACTGTTCTTCTCATGGCAGATTCCTTGTGCCCACCGCTTCGCGCAATTGCTCAAGCGCCAGCATGTCCGTGGCCAGCGCCTGGCGATAGGCGAGTTGGGTGGCGCGATAGCTGCGCTCAGCATCCAGAAAATCGAGCAGGCTGGCCGCCCCACGTTTATAGGCGTATTCGCTGATGTCGCGCGATTCCTGCGCCTGTTTAAGGTATCCGGATTGATAAAGTCCCACCACCTGGTCACCGGTCTTGACGGCCTCAAAGGCGGTGGCCACGTCCGTCATCACCGTCTCTTCCGCCGCAGTTTTCAATTCCTGGGATTGCGTGATGGCGTAATGGGTTCGCGCGATCTCGCCCTGATTGCGGTCGAAAATCGGAATTTCAATGTTCATGATAAAACTGGCGTTGTTCAGGCCTGAAACGTGAGTGTAATCGAGCGTGGTGGTTAGATTCCGTTTACCGTTGGCCTTGGCCAATCGGTACTGGCTGTCAGCGGCGGTCACGCCCTGTTTCGCTGCAATCAGGTCAGGACGCAGACCCATGGCCATTGCCTGCAAGTCCTCGCGATTCAGGTGAAGCGGTGTGTAGGTCAAATCACCCGCCACGTCGTAATTGGCCGGCACAGCGTCATAGCCCAGCAAGGCGCGCAGACCCTCCTTGGCCTGAACGAGTCCCAACTCGGCTGAAGAA
>DASYXZ010000234.1:0-6693 GCA_035934315.1 Terriglobia bacterium
ATGGGTGAAACATATCAAGATTCAAAGCAAGCTCCTTACAAAATTCTGGGGACGGCCAATGTACCTTGGCGCCACGGTTTTATTGCCCCAGGGCTATGCCGCACATCCCGGGACGCATTATCCTGTGCTTTATGTCCAGGACCATTTCGCTCTTGGGCCGCCGGTTCCTTTCGCGGATCCTGAAGGTTCCAACAACCCGCAAGGCGGCGGGTCTCTAAGGGGCGCTGACTTTTATAAGGCTTGGACCTCGCTCCACTTCCCACGCATGGTCGCCATTCGCTTCCAACACCCGACGCCCTATTTTGATGATTCGTATGCAGTCAACTCGGCTAACAACGGTCCCTATGGCGACGCCATCATGACGGAGTTGATTCCCTATCTTGAACAACAATTTCGCATTATTCGCCAATCGTATGCGCGTGTGTTGATGGGCGGGTCAACCGGCGGATGGGAATCACTGGCTCTGCAGGTTTATCATCCCGATTTCTTTGGCGGCACTTGGACTTTCTTTCCTGACCCCATTGATTTCCGGCGCTATCAGCTGACAGATATCTATAAAGATGAAAATGCGTTTTACGAGCCCGGACACCAATGGCTGCCCGCCTTGCGCTACATGAGCCGAAAACCGGACGGCCAACCCGAAGTGACTTCGCGGGATTTCAGCCGGCTGGAAGCGGTGCTGGGAAGTCATGGCAGGTCGGGCCAACAACTGGAAATTTGGGAAGCCACTTATGGGCCGGTGGGTGAGGACGGATATCCCAAACCGCTATGGGACAAACTGACCGGCGTCATCGACCACAGCGTGGCGAATTATATGCGTGATCATGGATATGATTTAAGATATTATACAGAAACAAATTGGCCGCGGATCGGCCCGCAATTGGCGGGCAAGATTCATCTGTACTGCGGGGATATGGATAACTATTACTTGAATCTCGCAGTATACTTATTCGCGGATTTCCTCTCGAATACGAATAACCCATACTACGCCGGCTCCGTGGAGTATGGCCGTCCCATGAAAGGGCACGGCTGGATGCCCATGAGTTATCAGGAGCTCATCCGGATGATGGCAAAACACATCTCCAGGAATGCGCCGGCGGGTGAAGATACCCGTGGGTGGAACTACTGACGGACGACGATGGGGCCTCCTGGCAGCTCTCTTTGGTTCAAACTGAGGCCCGGCCAAGCTCCGGCTCTACCTGGTGAGATGCCTCCGTTTTTTCATTTGCCCAGCTACCAAATCTGGCAGCGATCGCCGGGCGGTCGAACCATGGGATCCCCGGCCTTGCAGGAAAAAGCTTTGGCGAATGCGGGCATATTGGAAAGAGGAGCATTAACTCTGAAACGCGGCAACGGGTGAGGGTCCACGTTCACCAGAAGGCGCTCGAACTCGGGGCGCATATTGGTGGACCAAATGCGAGCGTAGCCCAGGAAGAAACGCTGCTCGGGCGTGAAGCCGTCAATGTTACCCGGCCGCGGTTTCCCTTCCAGCGATTTCTCATAGGCCGCGTAGGCTACCGTAAGGCCGCCCAAGTCGGCAATGCTTTCGCCCACCACGAGTTTGCCGTTCTCGTGCAATTTGTCCTGCACCTGAAAACCGTCAAACTGATGCACCACGCATTCCGAGCGGGCATCAAAATTCTTTTTGTCTTCCGGAGTCCACCAGTTTTTCAAGTTGCCCTGCGCGTCAAACTTGGCGCCTTCATCGTCAAAGCCGTGGGTCATTTCGTGTCCGATCACAGCGCCCATGCCGCCATAGTTAAAAGCGTCGTCTGCGTTCGGATCATAAAACGGCGGCTGAAGGATGCCCGCCGGAAAGACAATTTCGTTCATTTGCGGATTGTAATAAGCGTTCACTGTGGGCGGAGTCATGCCCCACTCCGTCCGATCCACCGGCTTGCCTATTTTGTTAAGATCGCGTTTGAATTCAAAAGCGTTCGACCGCCAAATATCATGAACGAAAATCCCCCGGTCGATATTCAGCGCGGAATAGTCCCGCCATTTGTCGGGATAGCCGATCTTGTTCATGAAAGCGTCGAGCTTCGCAATCGCCTGCTTGCGCGTGGCCTCGCCCATCCAGGGCAGAGTCGTGAGATCGGCCTGCAGCGCCGCCTCCAGATTGTGGACCATGGCCACCGCGCGAGCTTTGGCTTCCGGGGTAAAAGTCTTTTTCACGTAGACTTGGCCCAGCGCCTCGCCCAGGCCCCTGTCCGTATACCTGACGCATCGTTTCCATCTGGGAAGATTTTCTTTGGTGCCGGTCAAAATTTTTCCTTTAAAGTTAAAGTCTTCGTCCACGAATTTTGAGGAGAGGTACGGCGCCGCCGCATTGATGACGTGCCACCGCAAATAAGTTTTCCAGTCCGCCAGCGGGATGGCGGTCATCATGCCGCTCAGCTCTTTGAAAAAGTCCGGAGTGGCCACGTTGATGTCACCCTTCCCCGCCAAACCGAACGTTTCAAGATAACTCTCCCACTCAAAATTGGGGGCGAGGGTTTTCAATTGCGCGATGTTCATCGGGTGATAAACCGCGTCCGGGTCACGGCGTTGCACGCGCGTCAAGGAAGCCTGGGCGAGTTTGGTTTCAATATCCATCACGGTTTTGGTATCGGCCGAGGCCGCCGCCGGGGTCTCGCCCATCAATTCAAACATCCTGGCAACGTGCTTCACATATTCCTCACGAGTCTGCTTCGATTTTGCGTCATCTTTTGTGTAGTAGTCACGGTCGGGCATGCCCAGTCCAGACTGGTCAATTTCACCGATAACCTGCGTGCTGTTCTTAAAATCTTGCGTTGAATCCACGGCGAAGGGCGAGTGCACGCCGAAACCTTGCAGGCGCTCGATCTCCGCCTGCAGGCCGCCGACATTCTGGATCTGCTCAATGCGCTCGAATTCGGGCTCGATGGGCCTCATTCCGGCCGCCTCGATGGCGCTCTCGTCCATACACGCTGCGTAGAAGTCTCCCACCTTTTGTTCGTTGGAGCCTTTGGGCGCGCTGGTGTCTTTTGCGCTGTCTTCCAGAATCTGGTGGAGGACGTCGCGGTTCTTCTCTGCCAGCTCGTTAAAGCTGCCCCAACTGGGATAAGCGGCGGGAATCGGATTGTGCGCCATCCAACCACCATTGGCGAACTGATTGAAGTCGGTGCAAGCGCTGGCAGCGCGATCCAGGTTCGCCAGATCGAATCCGTGTTCATCGCCCGGGCCCGCCCCGGGAGCAAAAGCAAAAGAAATCACAATTAACAGCATGATGATCGACCAATTTTTCGCGGAACGCATATGCGTGACACCTCAATTTAATTTGATTTGCGCGGCCGCCCGGGGTCATTCGGGGCCAACTATGCAACTGACCGATTCTATCCGATGCTCATCGGGAAGCCAAGCCGAATACATTTTTATCAGATCGTGGTTAACCCCGGTCATGGAGATTTTACCGCATGATGACTTTGACGAAACAGGCCAAATGACCGACAAACGCTGATTGCTTTGCCGGACGATACTGAATTAAACTGCTCATGTTAGCCTGGACTAAAAAGGAACTTCGACATGCTGATCGTCATGAAGCCGCAGGCCACCGAAGATGATGTCCGCGGCGTGTGCAAGAAAATTGAGTCGATGGGCTTCCGCCCTCACCCCATGCCCGGGGCGCAGCGGACGGCCATTGGCATCACCGGAAATCCGGGGCCGCTGGAGCCGGCGGAATTTGAAAGTTTACCCGGCGTCGCGGACGCCATCCCGGTTTCCAAGCCGTACAAGCTCGTCAGCCGCGAGATTAAGAACGAGGACTCGCTGATTCATGTAAAACCTTCCGAGGGGACCGGACCCGGCTTCACTTTCGGCGGAAGGGAGCTCGGCATCATTGCCGGACCGTGCGCCATCGAGGGCCGGGAGCAGGCCTTTGCCGCGGCCCAGCGTGTGAAAAAGGCGGGAGCGCGATTGTTCCGCGGCGGCGCTTTCAAACCGCGCACTTCGCCTTACAGCTTTCAAGGCATGGGCGAAGAGGGGCTGAAGATTCTGGCGGAAGTTCGCCATGAATTTGGCCTGCTCATCGTTACGGAGACGATTGACCCTGAGAATTGCGATTTGGTGGAGCGCTACGCCGACGTGTTACAAATCGGCGCGCGCAATATGCAAAACTTTTCCCTGCTCAAGCGCGTGGGGCGATCCTCGCGGCCGGTATTGCTGAAGCGCGGCATGTCCGCCACGCTCGATGAGTTTCTCATGGCTGCGGAGTATGTTCTGGCAGAGGGAAATTACAACGTTATCCTGTGCGAACGCGGCGTGCGCACCTTCGCCGACCATTCGCGCAACACGCTGGACCTGAGCGTGATTCCCGCCGTCAAACGCCTTTCGCATCTGCCCATCATCGTTGATCCCAGTCATGGAACCGGAAAACGCGACCGGGTGATTCCACTCTCGCGCGCCGCCGTGGCCGTGGGCGCTGACGGACTGATCGTCGAAGTTCACCCGCAACCTGATGGCGCCGTCTCCGACGGCTATCAATCGCTCTACCCTGACCAGTTTGATTTGCTGATGGAAGAGGTCACGGCCATCGCGGGCGTGCTGGGCCGGACGACGGCGCATTCAAGTCTTAAGGCAGGGGAGACATCACCCGCCAGCCGCACCCACAAGCAATGAGGTTGTTGCGATTGGAAGCCGATTCGATCCGCCCGGCCACAAACTTGATGCCCGCTGCCTGCCCAGGCAGCGGGCAAATACGCCCTGCCCGGCTTCCCTGGCCGGACTCACCTGGCCTGATCAAGGTATTATCCATTCTATTAATTCTTGTTGTAGTAATTGGAGCTATGTCATGCCACCGACGGGTGCATGAACCCCCACCCCTTCCCTACCTGGCCTTTGTGGCCAACCAGCAAGGCCGTTCCGTCGCGGTTGTCGACCTGGCGCAATTCAAAGTTGTGGCATCGCTCCCCGTGGCGCCTGACCCGAATCAGGTGGTAGTGCGGCCGCACAGCCATGAGGTGTACGTCGTCTCGACTTCCGGCTTACTCAGCGTGATTGGCTTTCCTGAACTTCGAGTGATGAAAACCCTGCGCGTCGGACGCTCGGCGAGCAACCTGCTCTTCTCCCCGGACGGCCGCCAGGCCTACGTTCTTGAGCCTGGGGCGGGGCAAATCGTATTTTTCGACTGCGCGCAGGGGCGCGAAGCCGCGCGCGTGCGCGTGGAACCCAATCTTTCCAATGTAGCATTAACCCCCGACGGGAAGACTCTCATCGCTGCGGACAGTGATTCCGGGCACGTTTATTTTATCAATGTTGACTCAAAGAAAGTTCTCGCTTCAATAACCACCGGAAAAAATCCCGGGCCCATGGGGATTTTGCCTGACAGCTCCAAAGTATTCATCGCCAACACTGGCGAAAATACAATTTCTGTGGCCAACGTGCTCTCGCGCCAGTTCCTCTCCAACCTTGAGTTGGGCTCAACTCCAAGTACGCTCATCGTAAAGCCTGACGGCGGAGAAATATTTGTGTTGAGCGCCCAGGGCGCCACCTTAACCGTCCTTGACGCCTTCCACGACAACGTGGAGTTAAGCCTTACCACTGGCCGTGAGCCGGTCGCCGGCATTCTGCGAGGCGACGCCAGCGTGCTTTACATCGCGTCGGCGGCTGACGGAAACATTATCGCGCTCGACGCCCCCAACCGCGCCGTGCTGGCATCAATTCATGTAGGCATGTCACCCCACGCGCTCGCTTTAACTCCTGATGAGCGGTATCTTGTGGCGGCGGACAGCGGCTCTTCCAGTCTCGCGGTTTTACGGACGGACAAGAACGAACTGGTCACCACGATACCAGTGGGCGACATGCCTGTGGATTTGGCCGTTCCAGAATGGCTGAGGAAGTAGCACATGTATTTGGAGAAAATTTCACGCCCCATCCGCCGGCTTCGCCGCGCTGACATGCCCGTTGACACTATCGAGTTGGCACGCTATCTCATCGGCAAAACTTTGGTTCATGACATGGCGCGCGGCAGGTTAAGCGGGCGCATCGTCGAGACGGAAGCTTATCCGGTAGGTGACGCTGCCGCTCACCATTTCCGCGGTATGACGCCCCGTAATCGTTCGCTATTTCTCCAACGCGGTTTCGCCTACGTCTACTTCACTTACGGTTCGTGTTTTATGATGAACGTGACGAGCGAGAAACCCGGCGTGGGCGCGGGCGTTTTGATCCGCGCGCTTGAACCCCTGGAAGGGATTGAGCTGATGGCGCGTCATCGAGGCACCGCGCAACTTCGGTACCTGGCAAGCGGGCCGGGCCGTTTGGCCGCCGCAATGCGTATTGACAAGCGGTACGACGGAATCGACTTGTGCTCCGCCGGACCGCTCTGGCTGGGCGCTCCTCTAAAAGCCACGGGCCCGGTGGGGTGCAGCATACGCATTGGCATTACTCGTGAGACAAAACGCGCGTGGCGTTTTTACGAGCGCGGCAGTGAATATGTGAGCGGCCCAAAGCGACTGCGCGCTTGATCAGGATGCTGGCGGGGCCAATACAAGTTTATAAAAGTAGTGGATAGGCAAGAACGCGTTCAGCGAAAGCATGCTGAGCTGGCGCGCGACAATCACCATTCCCCTGTCACACACTCCAACATAATCCCGTCAACATAGCACCACATCCAATCTTCTCCCGGCTGGAACGACTTGATGATGGGGTGCCGCGTTTGGTGAAAATGTTTGGTGGCGT
>DASYXZ010000140.1:0-25257 GCA_035934315.1 Terriglobia bacterium
GCCAAAGCCTTCTTCACAATCTCGGCCGCGCGCGCGTAACCGATTACCGGATTGAGCGCGGTGGCGATGGAAGGCGTGCGAAAGGCGTAACGCGCGCACGTTTCACGGTTGGCATGGATGCCCAGGACGCAGCGTCGCGCCACAACGCGGCAGGTATTCTTGAGGATTTCAATGGCGTGCAAAACATTCCAGGCCATCGCCGGCATCATCACGTTCAACTCAAGCTGGCCCGCCTGGACGGCCAGCGCCACCACTGTATCGCAGCCAACCACCTGGAATGCGACCATATCCAGCAACTCGGCCATCACCGGATTCACCTTGCCCGGCATGATGCTTGATCCGGGCTGCAACGCCGGCAAAATAATCTCGCCGAGACCCGTGTACGGGCCACTGGCCAAGAGGCGCAAGTCGTTGGCAATCCGAATGAGCTCGAGCGCGAGGTTGCGCAAGGCTCCGGAAACTGCTGCCATCGCGAATTGGGATTGCATGGCCGCGCGCAAATCGCGGGTGACTGTAAGTTTTAAGTCGGTTAACTTCCTGAGATTGTTTATGACCAGGCGGGGAAATTTGGGGTGGGCGTTCAATCCGGTGCCCACCGCGCTACCACCGATTCCGAGTTCAGCGAGCCCTCTGGCGTTTTCAGAAATGTTGCGGCGCGCATCACGAAGCGCCACTTCGTAAGCGGCGAATTCCTGACCCAGCCGAATGGGCACAGCGTCCTGCAGGTGAGTGCGGCCGCTCTTGATGATGCCGTCAAACTCGCGTGCCTTTTTTTGAAACGCGGCCGCCAACTCGTCGAGCGCCGGGTAAAATTCTTCAAGCAGCAGAAGGGAAGCCAGACGCATGGCGGCGGGATAAGTGTCATTGGTTGACTGCCCGAAATTCACGTGGTCGTTAGGGTGAACGATCGCGTAGTCACCGAGCTTCCCCATCCGGCGGCCGGTTAAATACCAGATGGCGCGGTTGGCGATGACCTCATTCACGTTCATGTGGAAACTGACGCCAGCCCCCGCCTGGTAGACGTCCACCACGAACTGATCGTTCAGCGTGCCGGCGGCCACGTCGCGTGACGCACGAGCGATTGCCCCGCCGATTCGCCGCGGGATCATCTTGAGAGACATGTTCGCTTCAGCACACGCGAGCTTCAAGAGTCCATACGCTTTCACGAGCATCGAATGCGCGCGCAGCCCGCTAATGGGATAATTCTCCACCGCGCGGGCCGTCTGGGCGCCGTAGTATGCCGTGGCGGGAACGGCAACGTCGCCTAAAGAATCGTGTTCAATTCGTGATCGCATGGCGTCATTCCACGGCATCAGTGGCCGGCAGGGAATCGAACACTGGCGGGAGAAGCCTTCCCCTAACCCGGTCTTTTATTCATTCATTACGTCTGATAAGTCATGTTATGTTAACTAGCGAGAGAGTCAATTCTGGCACGCCCACGATGAGCTTATTTACTGTCCGGGGCCTGTTTCTTGCCCTCCCAAGTTCCCTTTTCGTCTCCGTGAGACCATTCGCCCGAGAGCTTCCCGTCTTTAAATTTGGCCGTGAGCAGGTAATCGCCCTGGTCGGAGTCGATCTGAATCTGAAGCATTTTGTGTTTGAAGGTGGCGCTGGACAAATCCGAGGATCCGATGGGCGAGGTAACCGAGCCGGCTACCGTTTCCTTTTCCTGCTGAAGGTCTAAAGTGAATTGCATGTCACCGCGAGAGCTGCCATGGGATGTACATTCCCACGTTCCGGTTAATGGTCCGGGCTTCAAACTTTTATCCCTGGCATGGGCAACGCCCGCGATGCCTGCCCCGACAAGACAAATTGTGATGGGGACGAAGCGGTGTTTCATGGGTGTGCTCCTTTTTCTTTGCTTGAGTTCAAAGCTGCGAGTTAGTCAATGGTAACTGCCTCACAGAGGTTCTGGATTGTACAGGGGCGGCCCGGGAAGTTCCATAAATTAATTCTGTGGGGCGTGCGTGCGGTGAAGTAATTGGGTGGAAATTACGGCCCACTACTGATTTCAGCCAGCCTTGTCATGGCGCTCGAGATCCGGTGATGTGAGGTCCAATCTCTGGATTGGAATCACGCGGAATTCTCCCAACTTTTTTAATTCCCCACTAAAGGCGGCGGCTTTGCCCACCAGGACGATGACGTCACGTTCAGGATCCAAGTAGCGTTGAGTTGCATTCAAAACTTCATCGGGTTGAAGGGTGCGCAGATCTTCCGGAAAGCGATTCCAATAATCGAGGGCCAAACCATAGACCATCAGGTTGAGCATCTGGGTGGCCATGCCTTCAGGGGATTCCACCTCGAGCGCCAGGTGTCCCGTCAAATAACTCTGCGCAGTTTGAAGTTCCGCCGCGCTGATCGAATGGTCGCGCAGGCGTTTCATCTCGTCGAGCACGAGGCGAACGCTTTTTATGGTTTCGGGAGATCGCGTAAAAGTCTTGGCCTCCCAACTTCCCAGAGTCTTGTAGCAATCGAGTTCGCTGGAAGCGCTGTAAGTAAGCCCGTGTTCGGTGCGCAATGCCTGGTAGAGGCGGTTGGTCGCCGGGCCGCCGAGAATTTGATTGGCCACGGACAGGGCCAGGTAATCCGTGCCCGTGCGCGAGATGGCCCGATTGCCAATACGGATTTCGGTCTGCACGGCATCGGGCTTGTCGATCACAACGATGCGCCTGTTTTCCGGGGAGTGCGCTCCCCCGCCCATTGAATTGGCGTCGGCAGTGAACCGCGCGGATGCGGGCGGTCCATCCTGTGGCCAGCCCACAAAGAATTTCGCAGCCAGGTTATCAGCATCATTGGCGCGAATGTCCCCGACAATAAAAAGAATGGAATTCGAGGGACGGTAGTTCTGCGAATAAAATTCTCGAATATCTTTGTCGCTGATTCGGCGGAGCGATTCCGCCGTTCCGTCCGGTGGATGTCCATAAGGCGTCCCGTCAAAAGTGAGACGGTCGAAGACAGCGTCGGCAATATAAGCAGGATCATTTTGAGCAACCTCCAGAGCGGAGAGCGATTGCTTGCGCTGCCGTTCAATTTCCGCGGGCGCAAAGGCCGGGTGAAGCGCGATGTCGGAAAGCAGGTCAAAAGCAAGCTCTGTATGGTCCGTGAGAACGCTTATCGCGGCGAAGGAATCATCCCACTCGGCGCCGGTATCAATGGTTCCGCCGACGCGATCAATTGTTTGGGCAATCTCCTGCGCAGTGCGTTTCGTCGTCCCCTGGTTGAGGAGCGATGCAGCCAGTTGCGCCGTGCCAGGCAAATCCGGCGGGTCGGCCTCGGCGCCCGCCATGATGACCAGGCGCAAAGTGATGATGGGCAGTGCATGTCGTTCGATCACAGCCACCCTCATCCCGTTGGGCAGAACACGGACCGCCGGCAAAGGCAATCGAAATGGCTTTGACGGCGGGACGGTGGGCGGAAAATCCGAGGCAGAAACTGTTGTCAGCGCCAGAAACAAAGCGCCGTAACAGAATCGCGTTACAGTCCATCTCATGGTGCTGACGCTTTTCATTCTGTCCTCAATTCCCTTCCCTTAATTTCCGAAGTTCTTGGACCGGCTATTAGCCGGAAAAACTTCAACGATGGTTACATTTTCCGGGACAAAATATTTTCGAGCTACGCGCTGAATATCTTCAGGCGTGACAGCGAGAAATCGTGCCAGCTCCGTGTTAACCAGATCTGCGTCTTTAAGGATCACTGAGTCGTATCCCAACTCTTCAGCCCGGCTCTTCACAGTTTCCCGGCTAAAGATAAAGTCGCGCAGGATTTGGTTTTTTGCTTTCTGCATATTATCCGGTGAAACCGGCTCGCTCTTCAATCGCTCGATTTCAGCGTTTACTTCCCTCTCGCCTTCAGCCGGCGTGTGCCCCGCGTTCAAAATGGCAAGAACAAAAAAAAGGTTGGGGTCTTCGGTGAAGTTGCCGGTACTTTGCGCATCCAAAGCGATCTGCTTTTCATAAACCAGGCGATGATAAATTCGCGAGCTATCGCCCTCAGAAAGAATTTTGGCGGCGATGCGGAGCGGATAGGCGTCGGGCGTGCCATCGGCGGGCATGTGGTAGCCTTCCACAAAAGCGGGCAGCGCCACGTTTTGAATCAGTTTAACCACTCGGCGCGCGGTTTGGGGTGGCTCTTGGGGAATTTTGCGATCCGCCAGAGGGCCGCCCGAGGCGATCGGCCCAAAATATTTTTGAACTAGCGCCTCGGCTTGGCTCGTTTTAAAATCACCCACCAACACGAGTGTGGCGTTTGAAGGAACATAATACGTGTCATAGAAATCTCGAATGTCATTCAGGCTGGCGCGCTCCAGATCTTCCATGCTCCCGATGGTCTGGTGACGGTAGGGATGTACGGTGAAGGCGGAGCGGTAGAGTGTTTCCACAACCGTCCCGTAAGGCTGGTTGTCAAAGCGCAGGCGCCGTTCCTCCTTCACGACCTCCCTTTCGGTTTTAAATACTTTGTCGTTAATCTGGAGGTTCCTCATCCGGTCGGCCTCCAACCACAATGCCACGGGTAAATTGTTGCTCGGAACCGTTTCCCAGAAAACCGTGGCATCCTCCGTCGTATAGGCATTGTCGACGCCGCCGGAGCGGACAATGTATTCAGAAAATTGTCCGGAGCCAAGATTCTTCGTTCCATCGAACATCAAGTGCTCAAAGAGGTGAGCGAACCCGGTCTTGCCGGGAAGCTCGTTCTTTGACCCCACGTGATACCAGACCTGGACTCCGGCCACCGGGGCGTCATGATCTTCAACCACCAAGACCCGCAATCCGTTGGCGAGAACGAGATTTTGGATCACCGTGTGAGGAAGTTTTACCGAAGCCGTCCCCGCCCGGTCCAACAGGACGAGGAGAATGACGATGACTGCGAAACGCTCGACGGGTTTTTGGCAGATGATCTTCAAGCTACTCGGTAAATTTCTGTGCGATGGGATAGCGTCGCCCGATGCCAAAAGCTTTGGCCGTCACTTTAAGAGCGGGCGCCGCCTGCTGGCGTTTGTATTCGGCGTTATTGACGCGGCGAATGGTTTGCCGGACAAGCTCGTGGTCCAGTTTGTATTTTTGGACGATTTCTTTCGCGCTCAAATTTTCTTCAATGAACGCTTTCAAAATAACATCCAGCAGTTCATACGGAGGCAGTGTGTCCTGGTCGGTCTGATTGGGGCGCAATTCGGCCGACGGAGCTTTTTCCAGACTGGCGCGGGGAATGCGCTCGACGGAGCGATTCGCATAGCGGGCCAGTTCATACGCCATGGTTTTCGGGACGTCGGCAATCGCGGCGAGCCCGCCCGCCATGTCGCCATAAAGCGTGCAGTAGCCCACCGCCAGTTCGGATTTATTGCCCGTGCTCAAAACCAGCGCGCCCAGTTTGTTGGAGAGCGCCATCAGGATGTTGCCTCTCACCCGCGCTTGAATGTTTTCTTCCGTTACGTCGCGCGGCCGTCCTTCCAACGCAGGATCGAGCGTGGTGAGATAGTTCTCAAAAATCCCGGTCATGGGAATCACGCGGAAATCGATTTTTAGATTGCGGGCAAGCGCTTCCGCATCGCGAATACTTCCGGGCGATGAGTAAGGTCCGGGCATGCTGACACCCAGCACATACTTCGGACCCAGCGCGTCCGCGGCCAGCGTGGCGACGAGCGATGAATCGATTCCGCCGCTCAACCCCACAATGACTTTTCGGAAACCGCATTTCGTAACGTAGTCATGCGTCCCGAGGAGCAGGGCCTGGTAAACTGCTTCGATCTCTGAAGACGGGCCTTCGTGAATCTCACGCGCGCCTTCTTCCGTGTCGAAGATGACCAGATCTTCTCCAAACGATTTGGCTCGCGCGCAAAGCTCGCCCTGCGCATTGAACGCCATGCTCGAGCCGTCAAAAACGAGTTGATCGTTGCCACCGACCTGGTTGACGTACACCACCGGAAGGCGGTGGTGGACGGCAAGAGTCCTGAGCATATCGTGGCGAAACTGAATTTTCTCGGTGTTGAATGGGGAAGACGCGATGTTGATCAACAACCTGGCGCCCGCGGCCACGGACTCCTCGGCGGGATCGCGCGTATAGAGGCGCTTCTTCCAAAAATTCTTATCGTTCCAAATATCTTCGCAAATTGTCACTCCTATTTTCAACCCATGCAGTTCATAGAGGCCCGGCGTATTTCCGGGCTCGAAGTAACGCGACTCGTCGAAGACATCGTAAAAAGGCAGCAGGATTTTTGAGTAATCGAGCGCCACCTTTTTGTTGTGCAAGAGCGCGGCAGCGTCCGCAGCGGGTTTACCCTGTTGGACGTGCGAGTGGCGCACGTAACCGACGAGCGTGGGAATGTCCGGCAGCATCGTGGCCAGACGCTCCAGCTCTGACTCCGAGCGCTCAAGGAATTCCGGCTTTTCCACCAGATCGCGCGGCGGATATCCGCAGAGCGCAAGCTCATGGAATATGACGAAATCAGCCTTGCGCTCGGCCGCGCAGCGCGCAAATTTCACGATGCGCTCGATGTTACCCGCGAAATCACCCACCGTCGTGTTGATCTGAGCAAGAGCGATTTTCATTTTGAGACTGCCGCCGGTTTAATTATAGCTGACCCCCGCCTTGGGCCGCAGGTTTTCGAGCAATCAACGCTGCGATGCCGCGGTCGATCCACCTTTCGCGGTAGAACATTACACGCCAGTCAGCGAAAACATGGAGCAATTCGGCGGGTTCAAGAACGTAAGCAGGATTCTTTGGGCCGATATTGAAGCGAAGTTGTTCGCGAGAAAATGTCTCATAAAATAGCAACCCGCCGGGTCGAAGAGATTCGCGGATTGGTGCATATAGCTTTGGATCGCGAAAGTATGTACAGACAATTACATCGAAAGCAGCGGGAGGAAAGGAAAAGCTTTCGAGGTCAGCCTGGACCCAATCGACAATTACTTTTCTTTGTCGGGCCAGTTCCCTGCCCTGTTCAAGCGCCTTGCGGCTGAGGTCGATCCCGATGGCTCGCAGGCCGTGCTGGACGAGAAACACGGTGTTGCGTCCGCCGCCACAAGCAAGATCAAGTGCGCGGCCGGCGGCGGGAATGAGATTGGAGAATTCGGTAAGGATTTGGTGTGGCTCGACGGGAGCCGTCTTTTCACGAAATCGGTCGTTCCGGGAGATAAGTTCAGGCTTCAAATAATTCTTCAAATAATTAAATTTCGAAGCGACTGCCATCGGAAGATAATGAAGGCAGCGGGCATTAACCAGAACCATCGGGCTACAGCCCGCAGACAGCAGACAGCAGACAGCAGACAGCTAATCCTTCACGGTGGGAAACCCTGCCTCCGTCCACCCGCGCCATCCGCCGTCCATGGAGACAACATTGCTGTAACCCATCTTCTGGAGGTTGTCCGCGGCCAGAGCGGAGCGGAAACCGCCGCCGCAATAAATAATAATGGGCGCGTGGATGTTGGGAATTGTTTTCTCAATATCGCGCTCGATCACACCCTTGCACAAATGAATGGCGCCCGGCAGGTGTCCCCGAGCCCACTCGCTTTCTTCCCGGCAGTCTACCAAGCGGAAAGCTTCTCCCGCATCCATTTTTCGCTTCACGTCCAGCACTGTAGTTTCCTTAACCCGCTTTTTCGAGTCTTGAACGATTTTCAGAAACCCAGGCGCGTGATCCATGATATTGTCTCCCGTCCATTTAAGATTTTAGCGACGATTGAAGAGGCCACGATTCCAAACCGCCCTGAGCACAGGGGATATTAAATCACCGCTGATCATCGCCGCGATTCTCTGCTTTCCTCGCTCACCAGCAGGTTAAGAATAACGGACACGAGACTGACGATCAAGGCGCCCCAAAAAGCCGGGACAAAACCATCCACGTAAAAGCCTACATGAAACCATTTCACTGCGATGGCGGAAGCAAGCCAGAGTGTCAGCGCATTGATCACAAAAACGAATAAGCCCAGGGTGAGGATGATGAGGGGGCAAGATAATAGTTTGAGTACCGGGCGCACAACGGAATTAATCAGGCCCAGGATTACCGCCATCAACGCGAATATTTTCCAGGCGCTGCCTTCCACCCGAATGCCCGGCACCAGCCATGCGGCGACGAACAGGGAAAAGCTCGTAATGGCCCAGCGAACAAGCAGCTTCAAAATATTTCACCGCAAGTAATAATTTGAGACCCGTCTGCGCCCCAAAAGAAAAGCCCCCGGGGGTCGCACGAGGCGACGCCACCGGGGGAGGATGCGATTGAATTGTCCGGCATTACACGCTGAAAGAACTTCCGCAACCGCACGTGGACTTCACGTTCGGGTTCTCAAATTTAAACCCAGCGCCTTCGAGTGTCTCGAGGTAATCGATTCGAGTGCCATTCAGGTACATCAGCGAGGCCTGGTCAACAAACACTTTCAGGCCATCAAACTCATACGTCTTATCGATGCCATTGGACTGGTTCTCAAAGTTCATCTGGTAGGAGAAACCGGAACACCCGCCTCCCACCACTGAAACGCGGAGTCCCAAGGGCTGCGGTTCCTGCTGGCCAAGGATTTCTTTGACTTTGGATACAGCCTTGGGCGTCAATTCAAGCGGCATATTTCACCTCGCGAAACGCAAGAGGTACGGCCCCTGAGGCCGCCCTAAAACCAAAGACAGCATACCACATCCCACTGGCGAAAATCAAGTGGCGTTGAATTTTGAGATGCAACGCGCAGCTCGGCCTGATGAGGCAGCGAGTTGGGTGTGGCGGGCATCAAATCTTCCGGGGTCCGGTTTCAACGGCCTGGCCGCATGTCATAAGGTATAATGGGTGCGAATGGATATGATGAGATTTAAAATATTCCGATTTCCTACCACGGTTTTTGCAACGGCAATCGTTGTCTCCACCCTCATGCTCTTCCCCGCCCTTTCGCGCGGGCAGGGTGAGGGACGCGATGCCATTTCAACCTTTCCCGCGGACACCCAACAGTTGGTCTATTCCAATCTCGCGCAACTTCGCGCTCTGCCCGATTATCCGCAAATCCGACAATTGCTTTTCACCCAGCAGCTCAGGACACTTGAGGATTCTCTCCGTTCCATGGGCACTGATCCGGAGAAGGATGTGGATGAAGTGACGCTGGGGTGGCGGGGCGACCCATCGAGCATCGCATTTTTTGGATTGGCCGAAGGCCGCCTGCAGCCCGACCAGGTTCATGACTATGTCGTCCAGCATCAATTGCCGTACCAGCAGTACGCCGGCTATGATTTGTATCCTTCCAATTCAGGACAAGATCATTCCGCCCTCTATTTTGTGTTTTTTGATTCTTCATCGGCCGCGTTCGGACGATTTACTGACTTGAAAGCAATGCTCGATGTGCGGGAAGGAACTCACCCCAGCGTCAATTCCATTGCAGAGTTTGCGGATGGCGAGTCAGAGCTGGAAGGCACTGCGCCCCAATGGGGCATTGCGCGAGGCGCGGCGGCAGCCAACCAGGCAGCGCCGTGGTTAACAGGCGGCGCCAAGCTGCCCGCCGACCCCAAAGTTTTTCTTTCCACCGTGCAGTGGGTCCTGTACCGCTTTGACTGGGCCAGCGGATTTTCCATGCACATGTCGATCCTCTGTCAGAATTCCGAAGGCGCCTCGAACCTGGAAAAAATTCTCACTTTTGTGCGGGCCGTTCGCCCCTCCACCAGCGCATCCGCTTCAGCCGCCGCCGGAGCATTATTTCAAGGAATGGAAATCCACACCAACGACTCTCGCGTTGAGGTGAGCGCATCAGTCCCCATGGAAACTGCGGAGCAGATTTTTCGCAACGGCGGCTCACCGGCAACTCCTTAAATGCTTTGGCAACACATTCGATTCGGCGAGTGAAAAATATTTACCTCCTGCCACGCGAGGTCTAGAAGCGAATCCAAAAGTATGGCGCCTACTGTCACACTTATTCCCGGGGACGGAATTGGTCCTGAAGTATCGCGCGCCACGGTTCGCTTGCTTGCTGCTGCGGGTGCGGAGATCGCGTGGGAGGAAATTGAAGCCAAACCCATCGTGGGCCTGCGCCAGGAAGATACCGATGCCGATCCCGTGGTCAAGGCGATTATGCGAACACGGGTCGGTTTGAAAGGGCCGCTCACCACCCCCATTAGCGTCGGCCACCGCAGCATCAACGTGGCCTTGCGTAAAGCGCTGAATCTGTATGCCAATTTCCGTCCAGTGAAAAAACTGCCGGGCATCCGGACGCCTTTTGAAAAGGTCGATTTAGTAATTGTGCGCGAGAACACTGAAGATTTATATGCCGGCATCGAACACTACGTGGTGCCTGGCGTGGTGGAGAGTTTAAAGATAATTACGGAAGTCGCTTGCACCCGCATTGCCCGCTTTGCTTTTGATTACGCGCGCAAAGCCGGCCGAAAAAAGATTGCCGCAATTCACAAAGCAAATATTATGAAACTTTCTGACGGCCTCTTTCTGGATTGCGTTCGCAAGGTGGCGGCGGAATTTCCTGAAATCGAATATCGCGAGGTCATCGTCGATAATCTCTGCATGCAGCTGGTCATGCGCCCCCAACTTTTTGACATGCTGCTTCTGGAGAACCTTTATGGTGACATTGTCTCTGACCTGTCCGCGGGTTTGGTGGGCGGCCTCGGCCTGGTCCCCGGCGCCAATTTGGGCGACGGCGTGGCGATTTTTGAAGCCGTTCACGGAAGCGCCCCTGACATCGCCGGCAAGGGCGTGGCAAACCCAACGGCCATGATGCTATCCGCCGTTTTGATGCTGCGCCATCTCGATCAAATTGCTGTGGCCAACCGCACCGAAAGGGCGATTCACCGCGTGTATCAGGAGGGCCAATATCTTACCGGCGATGTGGGTGGGAAGGCTTCGACGGAAGAATTTACGTCTGCGGTGATCAGCGCACTTGGTTAGTTTTCTTTAGCCCTTATTCCAAGACCGGTCTTTCAAAGTCTTGGGCACGCTTTCAACAGGCGGGCGCCAATTTCCACTCCGACTCGTTTGGCCTCTGCACCCGGCATATGTTTTTCGAACTCGATTAGAGGCCGATGTTCTTCTTCGCTGAAGCTCACGCGAATTATTCGTAAGGAGGTCGGGGCTCGGCGGGGTTGAGGATTCCCGTCAGGCCCCATTTTAATTCGTCGGATAGTTCGACGATCTGCATGCCATTGGCCACCAGAACTTTGCAAGCAAGGATGGGCCGGGGGGCAACGTTTTCCTGACCCTCCATGGTATAGACGACCCGGCACAATTGGCATTCCTGGTTCCAACAGAAGCGGCCGTAAGGAATAGTCTCCGGACTGACGTATTGAAACGCGCGCAAACAAATATTCTTTTCTGGAACCTGAAACTTCTTTCCCATGATGGTAATTTCGACCAGTCTTTCAAAGTCGCGATAAAGTGGGTCAGACATGGTTCAGGTCCTGTGATTATCCAGAAACTTTCCGCGTTGGGAATTCCTTATCGTGCGGAGATCAAGTTTCGCTGACGAATGAAGCGAGCCGACGCAGGCGCTGGTGTCTGCGCGCCAGGAGGTCCTGGGTGGATAGCGACTTCAATTTGCCCAGAGCGTCGGAAATAAACGGCTGCAAAAGTGCGACAGCTTTATTGAGATCGTTTTGGGCCCCGCCCTTTGGCTCCGGCACCACCTGGTCAATAAGCCCAAAACCATGCAGATCTTCGGCGGTCAATTTCAACAGGCGCGCCGCCTCATGTTTATGGTCCCAATCGCGCCACAAAATGGACGAGCAGCTTTCCGGCGCGATGACGGAATAAACCGAATTCTCCAACATCAGCACGTGATCGCCCACCGCAATGGCCAGCGCTCCCCCGCTTCCACCCTCGCCGTGAATGATGACCACGATGGGAACTTTCAGTTTGGGAATTTCCTTGAGGTTATGAGCAATCGCCTCCGCCTGGCCGCGCTCTTCCGCTCCAATCCCCGGATAAGCGCCCGGGGTATCGATCATCGTAATGATAGGCACGCCGAACTTGGCGGCAAGCTGCATCAGGCGCATGGCCTTGCGATAGCCCTCGGGTTTGGTCATCCCAAAATTGCGAAACAACTTCTGTTTTGTGTCACGCCCTTTCTGATGTCCAATCACCATCACCGGCTTGCCTTCAAAAGAGGCAAGGCCGCAGACCATGGCAGGATCATCGGCAAAGCGCCGATCGCCGTGCAGGGCGGTAAATTCTGTAAAAAGTTTGTGGATGTAATCCAGGGTGTGCGGCCGTTGGGGATGCCGGGCCAGCAACACCCGCCGCCAGGCATCATTAGAAGGATCGGAGCCGTGCAGGAGCGCTCCCTCCAACTGCTGGCGCAAACGGCCAACCTCTTCCCGAGTCGCGATCGAGTCCGATTCTTTTTCGAGTTCGGCAATTTGCCGCTCGATCTCCCGTGCGATGGCGTCTTTTCCATCTGAGTGAGTCATAGGGGGCACTTTACAGCCTTAAAAAATTTCATCTTCAAAAGTCACGACTACAAATATCTTTCATTTTCATTGTAAACTGCAAATTCTTTAAGGCTGTTTTTGCAAGGAAACGGCATCATCACCGCAAAGTCTTCGCAAACGCAGCAACAGTTCGTCGTCAGCCTTCACCGCGCGAGGCTGGCGTGGCCGCAGCCGCGCCAAAAAATTTCCCGGCCGCTTCAATTCGAAGAGCACCGGGTTTTCTCCGGGGAAAGCTGAAAGTAGTTCTTCCAATTCCCCCCCAAGGGTTTCCGCTGCTTTTTCCAGATTCACCCGAATCACGAGTTCAGGTTTAGCGCCATTCACTGCGCTCTCCAGTGGCCGTGCTTCGCTTACCACAACCTTGGTTCTCGCGTTTTCCTCATGGCGCACACGGCCCTTAATCAGGAGCGCCGTATCGGGCTTCAGAACGCTTTGGAGCTGTTGCAAGGCTTGAGGAAAAACCAGAAGTTCCACCGACCCGCGCATGTCCTCCAGCATTCCACTCGCCCAAAGATCTCCCTTCTTGCTCGGCCTGATGCGCAAGGTCGTTAATATCCCCGCCAGCGTTACCGGCGACTCATGCTCCATTCCTTCAATGGAGGTGGTATTATGCGGGGTAATTGAAGTGAGGCGCGGGAGATATTTTTCCATGGGGTGGCCGGTCACGTAAAACCCGAGAACCTCTTTTTCGCCTGCCAGCCGCTCGGCTTCCGTCCACTCCGGGACATCGGGCAGGTCCAACGGGCGGGGCGGGGTTGGTTCACTTGTGGACGCAAACAATCCGTGCTGCCCGCTTGCCGTTTCACGCTGGCGGCGCGCGCCAAGCTCCATCGCCCGATCGAGCACGGCCATCGCCTGGGCGCGGCGCACGCCCGACGAATCGAAGGCGCCGGATTTGATCAGGCTTTCGATCACGCGTTTATTCAATAAGCGAAGGTCCACATTCTCGCAGAACTGAAAAAGACTATCAAACCGTCCCAGTCTGGAGCGGGCTTCAATGACCGATTGGATTGCCAGGTCGCCCACATTCTTGATGGCGGTCAAGCCAAAACGAATACTTTTGTCCGCCGGGGTGAATGTCCGGTCACTGGAATTCACGTCGGGCGGCAGAATTCCGATGCCCAACTCGCGGCACTCGCTCAAATAAAATATGAGCTTGTCCTGGTCGCCGATCTGCGCCGTCAGCAGCGCGGCCATGAACTCCACCGAATAATGAGTTTTCAAATAGGCGGTCTGATAGGCGATCAGGGCATAAGCTGCAGAGTGTGATTTATTAAAACCATAGCCCGCGAATTGCTCCACCAGTTCGAAAAGTTTTTCAGCTTTTTTCGCCGGCACGTTATTTTTCCGCGCCCCGGCCACGAATTTCTCCCGCATCGCCACCATTACTTCGTGTTTCTTCTTGCCCATGGCACGGCGCAGAACATCCGCTTCACCCAAACTAAATCCGGCCACGCTGGCCGCAATCTGCATCACCTGCTCCTGGTAAACCATCACCCCATAAGTTTCTTCGAGGATTTCTTTGAGTTGGGGTAAATCGTAAATCACCTGCTTGCGCCCCATTTTGCGGTCGATGAAAGAGTCGATCATTTGCATCGGTCCCGGGCGATAGAGCGCGTTCAGGGCGGTGAGGTCGCCCAAGCGGTCCGGTTTGGTGCGGCGAAGAATGTCCGTCATGCCGCGGCTTTCAAACTGGAAGATCCCCGCCGTCAGTCCCTTGCCGAAGAGCGCAAAAGTCTCTGCGTCATCGAGCGGCAGTGCCGCCATGTCAATTCGTTCGTCTCGGGTGGACTCGATCAACTTCACGCAGTCATCAATAATAGTCAGCGTGGTCAGGCCCAAAAAATCCATTTTGAGCAGGCCGATCTTTTCCAGGTCATCCATCGAATATTGCGTGGTAATTTCGTCTTTGCTGCCTTTGTATAGCGGAACGATTTCCTGCAACGGCGTGGGTGAAATCACCACGCCCGCCGCGTGCGTGGAAGCATGGCGCGCCAGGCCTTCCAGGCGCCCGGCAACTTCCAGCAGGTCTGCTATGCGGGTGTCGCGCTCCTTCAATTGCCGCAGCTCAGGATTCTGTTTGATCGCTTCGTCCAGGGTGATATTCAAAGTGGTGGGAACCAGCTTGGCGATTCGGTCCACTTCGGCGTAAGGCATGTCCATGGCGCGCCCGGCATCGCGGATAACGGCCTTGGCGCCCATGGTTCCGAAGGTAATAATCTGGCTCACGTTTTCCCGCCCGTATTTTTCCGTCACATAATTAATAACTTCTGAACGCCGCCGCATGCAAAAGTCAATGTCAATGTCTGGAAAACTGATCCGCTCGGGGTTTAAAAAGCGCTCGAAAAGCAGGCCGTACTGAAGCGGGTCAATATCGGTGATGCGCAGGGCATAAGAAACCAGGCTCCCCGCCGCAGAGCCGCGGCCGGGACCCACGGGAATACACCGCTCATGCGAAAAGCGAACGAAGTCCCAAACGATCAGGAAGTATCCTGAATATTGCATCTCCTTGATGATTTCTATTTCACGGTTCAGTCTCTCCTCATAAGCCTCGATTGGGTTGCGCAATCGTCCTTCGGCTCGCCACCGCTCCAACTGCACCCGCCGCGCGGCAAAACCCTCCCGTGAAACTTTCTCAAAAAAACTTTCCGGCGTCTCCCCCACCGGAACTTCAAAGTGGGGATAGACGTGCTGCTTCTTTTCGAGATGCAGGTTGGCGCGTTCGGCAATTTCCAGTGTCCGGTCCAGCGCCTCGGGAATTTCCCCGAACACGGCAAGCATTTCTTCGTATGTTTTAAAGTAAAACTGGTCGGTGGGAAATTTCATCCGGTTCGTATCGCTCAAGGTTTTCCCTGTCTGGATGCACATCAGGACTTCCTGGGCGTGCGAATCTGAACGGGTGATGTAGTGGCAATCGTTTGTAGCGACCAGCGGAATGCCCGTGTCGCGCGAAAGGCGGACCAAATGGGGATTGATCCTTTGCTCTTCAGCAAATCCCTGGTCCTGTATCTCAAGAAAGAAATTGCTTTTGCCGAAAATATCGCGCAAGTCGTAAGCAGCCTGACGGGCAGACTCGTAACGGTCTTCCATTAGCGCCGCAGCCACTTCGCCGCGCAAGCAGGCGGAAAGACCAATCAGGCCTTCCGAATGTTGGGCCAGCAGTGCTTTATCAATGCGCGGCTTATAGTAAAAACCATCGGTGTAGGCCGCCGAGGCCAGCTTCACCAGGTTTCGATAGCCGCGTTCGTTCTCGCAAAGCAGCACAAGATGGTTGGGACGGTCGGAATCAGCGGAACGGTCCAAGCGGCTCGTTGGTGCGACATAAGTTTCGCATCCGATAATCGGTTTTAGGCCCCGCTTCAGGGCCGCCTCGTAAAACTGAATGGCGCCGAACATATTCCCATGGTCCGTCACGGCCACGGCCGGCATCTTCAACTCAGCGGTACGGTCCATGAGCCGCCCAATGTCACAGGCACCGTCCAACAGACTGTAGTCCGTATGAAGATGGAGATGTACAAAGTTTTTGGCAGGCATCAAAGGCTATTCTATCACGCCACCCCGCAGTTGAGGTTGGGGAAGTGAGGACGCGCTTATAAGGTGAAGACGGATGGGCGATTCCCCACTGCTATCGACGCGACTTTTGCTTCTTGGCTTTCATTTTTCTGGATGGCTTGACGGAAACCTTTTTGGCCGGCTTCGACTTTTTCTTACTCGCACGGGCCGCCGATCGTGATTTGGGCACCTTCAAAAGTTTAAGAGGCTCCTTCGATTTGTCCGGCTTCTTTGCCGCTATCACAGCCAATGCAGGCTTCGGTGGCTTCACCGGCTTGGGAGGTTTCGGAGGTGGAGGCGGAGGGGGGGGCGGCGGTTCCTTGATACCCGACAGCGCCCGTAATTGTTTCATCATTTGCTGGGGAGTTTTGATTTTTCCGTCCAACTGATCCAGGAAAACCTGTTCCATAATTTTTTCAAATTTGGGGCCCGGTTTCATCCCGATGGCTTGGAACTCAGCCCGAGGCAAGCGGGCCCGAACCAGCGGAAACTTGTGAAGAAAGCTCTTTATTCGATTTTGAATTTTAGTCTGGGGAAAATAGGCCAGCAGAAATAACAGGAGGTTTTGTGGCTGCCCCGTAAGCAGTTTATAAACCCGGCTGGGTTGTGCGTTTTTTGAACTGGAGAGCGCCTGCGCCAGCTTTCGCGCCGAGCGTTCCATGGTGAGCGCCGTCTGGATGACTTTGGAATCACCGATGATTTTTTTCGCCAGACGGGTTTTTTGTCCGCTCGAATATTTTTCAACCAGGCAGTAAAAATTCAATAAATAAGGGGTGGCGCCGGCAATGCTCTGGCTGGCAGCTCGGATCTTCGCAAAGCGCTCATAAGGTATCTTTTTTGCCGAAAGTTTTTTATCGAGCCCCGTCAGAAGCCCCCGGTCACCCAGCATCTTGAAAACGCGGCTTGGATTTTCTTCCTGTAGAATGGACCGCAACTCGCGCCCTTGTTGTTGGGGATCCATTCGCTCCCACAAACGATTTTCAAGAGCTGCGTCCAGGTAGATTCGTGTCCGCTCTTCCGGTTTGAAGCCTAATCGAAGTCCCAGGCGGAGCACCCGGTAAATGCGTGTAGGATCGTCAGAAAAACTGCGGCTGTGCATCACCCGCAACTCGCGCTTCTCAATGTCCGCGGCCCCATTCGCCGGATCAAGTAAAAGTCCCCGGGAATTCGGGTGCAAAGAAACTGCCATGGCGTTTATGGAAAAATCACGCCGCTTGAGGTCGTCAAAAATCATCGCCGGGGAAATCTCCGGCGCGCGCCCTGGTTTTACAAAGGTCTCATTGCGGCTCATTGAAATTTCCATCCGGACGCCATTCGAAAAATGGACTTCTGCCGAATTCAAACGGCTGTCCATATGGAGGGAATCGATCTTCAAGGGAGCCTTCTCACTGGCAGAAGGGGGTAGAGTGCTCGAACGCGGAATTGCGGCTCTCGCGGATTCCAGATGACGGAGAATTCGTTGGGGATTACCCTCCAGAACAAAGTCCAGATCGTGTACAGTTTGTTGCCCGTAAGTAAGGTCTCGGACGGCGCCACCTACCAGGTAAAGGTTCAATCCTTGTTCAACAGAAATGTGGCTCAGTTGGCTGAGAACTTGAACCTGTTCCGGGGAGAGCCGGCTTTCCATTAAGAAGTTATAGTCGCTCATATTAAGAAATGTCGATCAACGGAGTTTGAAGAGCGAAGCGAAAGTAGGAGCAAATCTGACTCGTGGGTTGATCCGTCGCCTCGCCTTAATCCTTTTATCCTTACGTTTTTCACCCTTCATTTTTTTAATCCTATGCTCGCGGATGATGAGCATGATAAACCTGCTTCAAACGCTCCTTCAAAACGTGAGTATAGATTTGTGTGGTTGAGATGTCACTGTGTCCCAGCATGAGTTGGATGGAACGCAAGTCAGCTCCGCGCTCAAGCAAATGCGTGGCGAATGAATGGCGCACCATATGTGGCGCCAGCGGGATGGTAATGCCGGCGGCCCGGCCGTAGCGTCCCAATATTTTCCAGAAGCCGACTCGCGAAAGGCCTCCGCCGCGATGATTGAGGAAGAAGTATGGCACGCCGGGATTTTTCGCCAGTTTCGGTCGTCCTTCTTTGGCGTAGGCCTCAACAGCTTGCAAAGCTGACTTCCCGATGGGAATCAAACGTTCCTTACTTCCTTTTCCGCGGCAGCGCAGAATCCCCAGATTCAACTGAAAATCTTCCCAACGCAAATGGACCAACTCTGAAACCCGCATGCCCGTGGCGTAAAGCAGTTCAAGCATGGCGCGGTCCCGCAGCCCCACGGGCGTTGATGAGTCGGGCTGGCCGAGCAGCGCGTCCACTTCACTCGTGGCAAGGTATTTGGGAAGACTGTGCCCGAATTGCGGTGCATCGATTTCCGCCGTGGGGTCGCTCTCGATCACTCCTTCCTGCAATAGAAAGCGAAATAAATTCCGCAGCGCAACCAGATGGCGCGCGACGGAGCGTCCCCCCAAGCCGCGTTGGTAAAGTGACTGGAGGAAATTTCGAACATCCTCCCGATTAATTTTTGCCAGACTCCTGCGCCCACGCCGCAAAAATCCTGCAAACTCAAGAAGGTCGCGACGATAGCTCTCAATACTATTTGCAGCCAGCCCTTTTTCCACGCGGGCGTAGTCCAAATAGCCATTCAGTTCAATTAAGGTTGAAGAGCCGGGTGACACTTTTACCGCCGTGGGAATTAAATTTCGCCCGCTTGTTGTATTCCCATGCAACATCGTTGAAGCCGCCAAAGTTGTTCGACAATCGCGTTCTAAAAGATTATGCATTACTATTGCTCATATCACCTAACTTATTTCTGCTTTGCAAACACTCGTCCGTTTCGCCAATACCATCCGTCAGCTCGGGAGGGCATGCGCAAAAATTCCTCTCCAACGCATTATTAAGTCTTTATATTGCAGCAGATTAGGAGGTCGCGTCAAAAAATGATTCTCCGGCTCTTCGCCGAGATACTTGACAGGCTCATTTCCGAACCTATACTAGCACAATCGGGATTCAACGGCCAAGTTACATTTTACTGACCTTTTTTACCACGGAAGGTGGCTCATGGCGAAGGGCGCGCGCTCCTCGACCCTCAAGAAGGTGGTTATCCGCAAGCTGGATAAAGTTGTGGTTAAAGGTTATCTGGACCCTGATGCTTTCCTCACGCCCGCCGGCGTGGAGGTGCTGGACCTTGAGGGCCGCCACTTGATGCTTCCGCTTGACCAGATCAAGGGGGTTTATTTCGTTCGCGATTTTGATGGGCATCGCGAGCGCGCCGAGCGAAAGGTATTCCTCAGCCGGCCCAGGATGTCCGGGCTGTGGATCCGAATGACTTTCAGGGATACCGAAATTTTGGACGGCCTGATTTCCGGAAATCTGCTTTCGCACGAACAGCACGGATATTTTGTGACTCCGCCGGACGTCTATTCAAACAATCTCAAGATCTATATCCCGCGCGGCGCGCTGGCGGCTTTGGAGGTGCTTGACGTGATCACGAATGGGGCGCGCCGATCTTACCAGCAGGCCCGCCGGGTGCGAAGCAAACCTCTGGAGGTCTCCGGACAAATCGGTCTTTTCACTTCCACGGGCCAATCCGAAGCCACATAAACAATTATCCTCAGAGGGAGAATGAAACCATGAAACTGGGCGACCTTGCGACCCGCCTTGCGTGCCAGCTTGAAGGCTCACGTGACATCGAGATTTCCGGAATCGCGGGCATGGATGAAGCCTCGCCCGGCGATCTGACTTTTCTTTCCAACCCCAAGTATCGCGCCAAGCTCAAAACCACGCGCGCCGCCGCCATTATCATTGACACGGATATTCCCGCGCCGGGCAGGCCCGCTTTGCGCTCCGCCAATCCATATCTGACTTTCGCCAAGGCCCTGGAAATTTTCGCCCCCGTCGTGCGCCCGCCCGCCGGCATTCATCCGACCGCCGTGATCGCGCCGGACGTGAAGATGGGCCGCAACGCGAGCATCGGCCCTTATGTTGTGATTGAGGACGGCGCCGCCCTCGGCGATGACTGCGTGCTTAAAAGTTTCGTGATGATTTATCGCGGAGCAAAAATCGGAAATCGCTTTTTCGCCCACTCGCATTCCGTGGTGCGTGAGAACGCTCAGATCGGCCACGACGTTATTTTGCAGAACGGGGCCGTGGTGGGTAGCGACGGCTTTGGCTTCGCCCGACAGGCCGACGGCTCGTATTACAAGATTGTGCAGGCGGGCGCCATCGTCGTGGAGGACAACGTGGAGGTGCAGGCCAACTCCACTATCGACCGCGCCACGGTGGGCGAGACGCGACTACGGCGCGGGGTGAAAGTCGACAATCTCGTTCAGGTCGGGCACGGCTGCGATATCGGGGAGAATTCCCTGCTCTGCGCGCAAGTGGGATTAGCGGGGACTTGCAGGCTGGGGCGCAACGTAGTCCTGACGGGACAGGTGGGTGCAGCAGGGCACCTCACCATCGGCGACAATGTGATTGTCACGCCCCAGTCCGGCGTCCCGTCTGACGTGGAGCCGAACCGCACTGTCTCGGGCGCGCCGGCCATCGACCACCACCTATGGCTGAAGTGCTGCGCGATTTATCCCAAGCTCCCGGAAATATATTCGCTGTTTCGCAAACTGCGCGACCAGCAAAAGGGCTAGGGCCCAAGCGCATGTGTTTCCGGGGGGAACAGCGGTCGCTCAAACGCAACGAGAAAAAGCCGCCGGCGTCAGGTTTTCCAATCCTTGTCCTGGCGACAGCGGCCTTGTTGCAAAAGTCTTCCACTTTTTCCTCTACCGCGAGCCGTTCATCGTGTCCAACTTCATTTGGGCTTTAATCACATCGCCCGCCACCACAAGTTCCACTCGACGGTTCTGCTGTCGGCCTGCCGCTGTGCCGTTCGTTGCGACCGGGTTCGACTTACCAAACCCTTTCGCCGTGATCGCGGTTTGGTCCACGCCCTGCGATGCCAGATAATCACGCACGGCCATGGCGCGTTCTTCAGAAAGTTTTTGGTTATACTCGTCACCCCCCACGCTGTCTGTGTATCCATCGACTTCAAGGATTAGTCCGGGATGGGAAAGCAGGATCCCGGAAACTTTGGCCAGCTTCTCGCGCGCTCCCGGCTTCAGGGTGGACTTGCCGGTGTCGAACAGCACGCCGGAAATATTCACAATCAGCCCGCGCGCTGTATCGCGCGTGGCCAGTACCGCGTTTAACTGTTCAAGCAATTTGGCGCGTAGAGCGGCCTTTTCAGCCTCCGCCTGGCTTGCCTGCTGTTGGGCCTGTTGTGCGTTCAACTGCGCTTGCTCCGCAGCCTGCTGTGCCTGATTCGCTTTCGCTTCGGCGGCGTGCTTTTGCGCGTCAGCCTCAGCCTTCGCTTGCTCGGCACGTTCAGCCTGGTCCCTGGCTTCAGCCGCAGCGGCGGATTGGGCGGCGGCGTTGGCTTGTGCGCTGGCAGCGGTTTGCCGTTCGTGCGCCCGGTCCTCCGCATCAATCTTGCGAATCGTAATCTCACGCGCATCTTCCGCCATTTGCGCGGCTTCGCGCGCATCCGTGATCATGTCTTTCCGGCTGCCTTTGTGGGCGAGGAAGCTTTCCGCGTTTTGCAAATCCACTTCGGCCTTCTGCAAACTTTCCGGAGCATACTGCTGCGCGCCCGCCCACCGCGCGATGCGGACGGCGTTGCGAGCTTCAAAGACCTCAATGGGGGTTTTATTATCGAAGATTATGGGCGTCAGCTCGGCCGGATTCACATTGGCGGCAAATTGCCCTCGCTTCAACAGTTCGTACTTGGCATCCACCTCTTCAATGGTGCCGTTGGTATCATGAGTGACAAAGTTTTCCATCACCACCGCGTCACTAGGACGTGTCACGGCGAAATAGGGTTCGGCGGTCACGATCATGCCGAAGGACTGCAAGTTGCTGGTCACCTGAAGTTTGGAATTGCCGTCATTGTCAGGCAAAACTTCGCCGAGATTTACGGCGCGTCCCTCGGGGCTGATGGCCCACAAAACATAAGTCATATACTCCGGCCCAAATTGGCTGGCGGGCGCCAGATGACTGAACTTTGCATCAACTTTGATGGCGCCTTGCTTGCTCTGCACATCGGCGTTGCCGGAGGCGTCGGGCAGGAGCGCCGTCCCGCGAAAATCAACTTTCGTCTGGTCGCTTCGGTGCCGGTAATTGATGGCCTTGATGGTGCGCGCCACCACCGTCACGCGATAGATGGGCACCCGGGTCCCCTGGTACATTGCCGTGCTGTCCTGGCTCGCCGCGTCTTGCGCTTGGATGGTCGTGCCACCAGCCAGGACGAAAATCGTACCGGCTAAAACAACTTGTTTGATGAAAGTATTCTTATTCATGTGCGAATCTCCTCTTTGTCGTTTTCCCGCTTTCTCTTGTTGCCGCTTAATCTGTGCCTCGCTTGTTGGATGTCCTTGCTCGATCGTAAAGACGCAAATGGTTTCGTCAACTCGGCGAGAGAGTGAGCCCTGTCAAGCTGCCTCGCCACTTCACCGATTTTGTTGAGAAGGGCGACGGTGGAAGATGGAAGGGCATCCTGCAAGAATTAAGCGTAGGGTTGGCGGCGATAAACGGCAATCGGGGGAATGCCTGAATCAGTGGGAGCGAAACACCTTACAGGCAGTACGGCAATATTTGTAGTTCAGCCTTGTGGATGACTTACTTTTTCAAGAAGTTTTCAATTGCGGGAAATCTCGACCAGCCTCTTGGAATAAACAGGGATGGCCGCAAGTTTATAAGCCTGAACTCAACCTCCACTGTTTGCTTCCGGCCATTCATCCCTGCTGAGGCCGGAAAGAATCGCTTGCCGGACGCGCTCCATGATCATTGCGCGGTCGGCCATAGTAAATCCTGCCGTGGGAATCGGAGCGTGGAACGTAATTCGGATGGGGCCTGGATGCATGGCCCACTCATTCTTGCGCATGATTTTCCGGCTGCCCGAAATCGAAATGGGGACGATGGGTGCTTCGGCCTTGATGGCCATCACGAAAACGCCTTTTTTAAACGCTTGCAGTCGACCGTCCGGGCTGCGCGTGCCTTCAGGAAAAGCCAGGAAGGAATTGCCGGCCCGTAGCGATTTTGCCGCTTCTTCCACCGCCTGGATGGCGCGCTCGCGGTTCCCGCGGTCCAGGGGAACAAACCCGCGCAGCATCATGGCCCGGCCCAACACCGGTACTTTAAAGAATTCTTTTTTGGCAATCGCCAACACGGGCGGGAGGATGCCAAAAACGGCCGGCCCATCGCTGAGGCTCTGGTGGTTGGGCATAAAAAGCACAGCACGGCCTTTGGGAATTTGTTCGAGCCCCAAAACCTCCAGCTTTATTCCGGCCAGCCACACGGACAACTTCGCGCCCCAGCGCCCGCAGCCGTAAAGCGCATCAGTCCTGCCGGTGAGCAGCGCATAAATAAGAAACCACGGCCCGATCAGAAGAATGTAGGCGAAAGTGACGATGGTAACGAAGATAGAACGAAGCATAAAAGAAGTTATGAATTAAAAGTTATGGATTCAGAGTTGAGACCCCCTCACCCGGCGCTTCGCGCCACCCTTTGTCGCCGCGGCGACCGAGGGCTATAATTTCACAATATTCGCAAGCAAGAACAATGTTTTAGCCCTCTCCCTAGGGGAGAGGGTGGCCCGCCAGGGCGGGACGGGTGAGGGGTCTGCGCACAGCCTCCGTGATTAGAATTCATATACGGCCAGCCGATTGAATCACTTTTCCGCCGTGTTGCCGTCAAGCCAAGCGCCCCGCAGTGCGAGTTGTTCCGCCGTGGCCTCCGGGATTTCCTCAATCCGGTATTCCGTTTCCTGCCGCGCGCCGAGAGTGAATTTAATCTTTAAAGCTTTGGTTTTGCGCCGCACTTTGAGCTGAAGTTTTTCGCCGGGATTCATTTGATCCAATTCATTCCGGGTTGCATCGGTGACAGCGCGCCCATTTATTTGGACAAGGGTGTCTCCATTGTTTAATCCGACGCGCCCGGCATTTCCATCCGGGTTAACGGATCGGGCCTCGAAAGTTCCGTCGTCCTGACGCAGCAGCCGAAATCCAGGCGCCGCCTGGTTGGCCGGCGTTGAAATCACGCGAAGACCGGCGAAACCGAGGTAGGCGTTGTAATCGAGTTCTGCTGTGCCCGCAACATCGTCATGAAAAACTTTATCGAGCCCGGCAAAATTCGGAGCGATCCCGGCGATCATCGCGCGCAGATCGGCCTCGGTAAAAAATCGGCCGCGCCGGGCAAAGTCCGTATTCAATCCACGCATCACGTCATCCAAACTGCGCTGACCAGCGGTGGAGTGGAGGATGGCAAGGTCGAGAAGGAAACCCAGCAACTCGCCTTTGTTGTAATATGAGATGCTGCGCTCGGGGCGGCGGTAGTCCGGATATTTTTCCAGCCACGCTTCGCGGCCGGACTCTTCCACGCTTTGCCAGAGCCGCGCCGGGCGCTGCTGGAGGTTTTGAATCTCATCACCAAGCCGCCGGTAAAATTCCTGTCGCGAAATAAGGCCGGCCCTGAGCAGCGTCAAGTCTCCGTAAGTGCTGGTAACCCCCTCGGAAAACCAGAGGTCCCGCGTGTCATTCCCGTGAATGTAATCCACTGGCTCAAGGTTCTGTGGGCGAATGCGTTTGACGTTCCAGGCGTGGAAAAATTCGTGCGCCGCAACTGATTCGAAGCTTCCCCAGTCGCTGCGAAGACGCTGGGCGGGAACACTGATGGCGGCGCCGTTTTTGTGCTCCATGCCGCCACCGCCGGGGCCGCGCATGAATTGCAAAATAAACGTGTAGCGTGAAAATGGAACGTCGTGCATCAAAGCTGTTTCCGTGGCGGTGATTTTCCGGAGCGAGGTGAGCAGACGGTCAGGCGAATAGTCCGACGGATTCGCGTAGACCACGGCGCGGTAGGTGGTCCCGTTTTGGACGTAAGAAAACTCGTGCAGCGAGCCTTCGGTCGCGCTACTGGGCGCGGGCGCTGCTTCAACAGGACTATCAACCATCGCATCATAGTTGGCCGCGACATATTCGTCGGGCTTCGTTCCATCGTCGAGGAGCGTTGCCAACATCCAGCCATCGGTCAATAAAAATCTGATATGAACCCTCCGCTGGCGTTCCTGCGGAAGATAAAAGAGCAGCATGGCCAGATTCATGTAGCAATGGTCCTGATTCAAAGCGCTGGAGAAAATTCCTTCTTCGTCAATGTAGACGTTATAGCGCACTTCGAGCGTGGCGCAAGGTACGGCGGCGCTTTGCCAGGTATTCAGGTCCACACGCATCAATTCGTCAGACCGCCCGTCGCACCGGGCTGTAACGT
>DASYXZ010000143.1:0-19273 GCA_035934315.1 Terriglobia bacterium
CAAAATGTTGCAAATTCTGAATGTCACGATTTTCGAAAAAAGCCCAATTTTATTGGCCTTTTCTCATTGCCAGGACCAAATCCCAGAACCAGATCCATGGATTCAAATGAATCTGTTCAACTTATGATGGGACAGTACTGAGTCAGGAGTCAGAATTATGACATATTGTCCTCGAGGCGTGAAACACAATGAGTGAGGAGAGAATCCCGGCTAAAACCTTTCGAGATTTAATCGTATGGCGGAAGGCTCATGAATTCGTACTCGTTCTCTACAATTATACGGCAGGATTTCCGAAACAGGAAACTTACGCGTTGTGCATCCAGATGCGCCGTGCGGCAGTATCCATTCCCGCGAACATTGCTGAGGGTTTTCGAAAACGTGGAAGACTAGACAAAGTTCGGTTCATGAACATGGCCGAGGGATCCTTGGAGGAAAGCCGCTATTATCTGATTCTGGCTGAGGATCTGGGCTATGGAAAAACAGACAAACTGATGGCAATGTTGGAGGAAGTGAGCAGGCTTCTAAATGCGTATTCGAAGGCTATTGCGAGCCACGGTTTTTGACATCTCGAGTCGAAGGTCAGGCGTGGGTTCTTGTTACTCTGACTCCTGACTTCTGACTCCTGACTCCTTTTCTTTATGGCCGAAAATTTTCACGAAGAAGAAGTCCTCGGCAAGGCGTACGACGGGCGGATCATGAGGCGGCTGCTCCGTTACCTGCGGCCGTATTGGTTTGTCGCGACCGCCGCACTGGTGGCGATTCTTTTATACGGTATCCTGCAGGCCGCGCCACCCTACTTGATGAAGGTGGAAGTGGACCGGTATCTCGACCCGAGCGGCCGCCAGCAAATCTCCCCCTTCCTCGCCCACTTCCTCAGCAGCGATCCGCGGACCGGCATCCTCCAGATCGCGCTGGCCATTTTTCTGCCGGTCGCAGTGCTTACTTTCTTCCTGGAGTTTGCCCAATCGTTCGCCATGCAATGGGTGGGGCAAAAGGTGATGTACGATCTCCGCAAAGAGATATTCGATCACCTCCAGCGTTTACAACTCAGCTTTTATGACCATAATCCGGTGGGCCGCCTGGTTACCCGGGTGACGACTGACGTGGACGTTTTAAATGACATGTTCGCTTCCGGCGTGGTGGCGATCTTTGGGGATTTTTTCACTCTGTTCAGCATCATGGTGGTGATGCTGGAACTCAATTGGAAACTTGCGCTGCTCACGTTTTGCGTCCTGCCCATCATCGTTCTGATTACGTTGTCATTCCGCAAGGCCGTGCGACAGTCTTACCGGCGCATCCGCGTGGCCATTGCCCGCATCAACGCCTACTTGCAGGAGCACCTGACGGGGATGACGGTGCTGCAGCTTTTCAACCGGGAAGCGCGCAGCTTCGAGGAATTCGAAAAAATCAATCGCGCTCACATGGACGCTTACAAGGAATCCATTCTGGCTTACGGGCTGTTCTATCCGGCTGTGGAATTTGTGGGCGTCGTGGCCGCCGCCATCATCCTTTACCGGGGCGGCGTGATGACGCTGAACGGCGCCCTCACCATTGGAACCGCGATTGCTTTCATCCAGTATTCACAGCGCTTTTTCCGGCCCATCCAGGATTTAAGCGACAAATACAATATTCTCCAGTCGGCCATGGCGAGCGCGGAGCGGATTTTTAAATTATTGGACACGCCGGTTACCATTGAAGATGCACTGGAACCCGTCGCACTCGATCAACCGCAGGGCCGCGTGGAATTTCGCCGGGTCGGTTTCGCCTATACGGGCGATCAACGCGTGCTTGAGGATGTATCTTTCACGCTCGAACCCGGGGAAACTCTTGCCATTGTGGGCCACACAGGGGCGGGCAAAACCACTTTAACGAGTCTCCTGCTTCGATTTTATGACGTTCAGGAAGGTCAGGTATTGTTTGACGGCGTGGACATTCGCAACTTGCGACTCAGCGACCTTCGCAAAAACTTTGGGATGGTTTTGCAGGATCCCTTCTTGTTTTCGGGAACACTGGCCGGCAACATTCGCCTGGGAACGGATGGAATTGACGACAACCAGATGCGTGAAGCGGCTCGGAAGGTGAATATATTGGAATTTATTGAGAGCCTTCCGGATGGTTTCAACGAGCCGGTAAAAGAACGCGGCTCCACGCTTTCGGTGGGGCAGAAACAGTTGCTTTCTTTCGCGCGCGCCCTCGCTCACAATCCCAAAATATTGATTCTGGATGAAGCCACGTCGAGCGTAGATCCTGAGACAGAATATTTGATCCGCGATGCCCTGCGCCGGATGCTGGAAAACCGCACCGCGCTGGTGATCGCCCACCGATTATCGACCATCCAGAATGCTTCAAAGATTGTGGTGATGCACAAAGGGCATGTCCGCGAAGTGGGCACGCATCAGAAACTATTGCAGAAACGCGGAATTTACTTCAAGCTTTACCAGCTTCAATATAAGGATCAGGAGCTGGCCGCAGTCGGTGGTGAGCAAAACAGTTGAGTCATTGTGCCATTGATTTAAAGATGAAATTGGAAACTAGAAAATGGAAACTGGTACAACCTTTCTCAAATCCAGTTCCTACTTTCCAATTTCTAGTTTCCATTTTCTAGTTTCTAATTTCCACTGTCAGTCCTTCCCATGGCCGAATCAATTAATCACCCAACGGCTCAATCGATATTGATCGTAGCAGGCGAGCGTTCCGGCGATGTCTACGGCGCCGAACTCGCCACCGCGCTGCAAACTCGACTTCCCGAAATCAAGATTTTCGGCTGCGGTGGCGAAGCCATGCGCAAGGCCGGAGTAGACACCACCGTCGACTTGCGAGATTTCGCCATGGTGGGCATCGCCGAAGTCATCAAGGATCTGCCGCGTGCCCGCCGGACATTCAACTTGCTGCTCGAGGAAGTGGACCGCCGAAAGCCGGGACTCGCCGTCCTTATTGATTCTCCCAGTCTCAACCTGAGGATTGCGAAAAGACTCAAACACAGAAAAATCCGCATTGTCTACTTCGTGAGCCCCCAGATTTGGGCATGGAAGAAATGGAGAATCAAGCACATCAAGGCGCGCGTGGACAAAATGCTCTGCCTCTTTGATTTTGAGGAAGCCATCTATAAGAAGGCCGGAATTCCCGTGGAATTTGTGGGCAATCCGCTGCTGGAATTAGTGTATCCGAGTCTGTCGCGCCAGGAATTTTTCAACCAGGCTGGCCTGGACGTTGACACGCCCACGGTAGCGCTGCTGCCCGGAAGCCGTGAGCGCGAGGTTTTTTACAATCTACCCGCGATGCTGGACGCCGCCACCCGGCTGGCCCTCACGCGCAAGATCCAGTTCGTGATTCCGGTGGCTCCATCGCTTGATCCACAGTGGCTGGAATCGCGTCTCCAGAAATATTATGTGGGAAGGGCTGCCGTCCGCACCGTGACTCAGGCAACCTACAACGCGCTCCAGCATTCTGACGTGGCCGCTGTGGCGAGCGGCACGGCTACGGTTGAAGCGGCATTGTGCGAGCGCCCCATGGTGGTGGTCTATCGCGTGTCACCCATCACTTTTCTGCTGGGGAGATTTATGGTGGACGTCCCATTTTACAGCATGGTCAATCTGCTTGCCGGGAAGCCGGTGGTCAAGGAACTTATCCAGGGCGATTTTACCGCGCCAGCGGTTGCCGCCCAGTTGGAATATCTGCTCGACCATCCGGAAGCCCGCGAAGAAATGGTGAAGGAATTCCGGGCCTTGAGGCCACGATTGGGGCCCGGAGGCGCCATCCAGAGGGCTGCCGATGCGGTGATCAGGGAGATGCAGTCTTCTCAAACGCCAGTTCAAAATAGCTGAGACATCTTTCAGGAGAAGAAATAATCTTCAAGACCGTGCAACTGTCAGGTCAAGGGGTTAATCCAAGCTAAAGTATTGAGATTTGAGGAAAATAGAGCGTAGCGAGAATTGAAGATGGCGCGAGTTTATAAAACTCCCGGCAGAATAGTGGGCGAATGGTTCTCACTGATTTTTCTGGCCATGGCGCTGTTCCTCGCTTTGCCCAATGTCCATGCCCAGACTTCCGCGCCGCGCTTTGAGGTGACCAATTATGTCATAGACGCGGAATTATTTTCTTCCAACCATCTTCTCACCGCCAAAGCCCGCATCGATTTCATCCCCCAGGCGGACCTATCCACCCTGAGTTTCGAATTGCACAGTGCGCTTAAAGTAAAGAGCGTGGTGGATGCAGCGGGCAAAAACCTGAATTACCGGCAGGATGGATTGAATCTCCAGGTGGACTTTCTGAATCCTCTCCCCGCAGCGAAGCCGGCATCGATCACTGTGGAATATGGCGGGACGCTGGCCACCGCGGATGGCAGCCCTGTCGAAAATTTGAAGCTCGCCTATGTGGGTCCGGAGGGTTCCTATCTGCTGTACCCCGCCCGCTGGTTTCCCGTCAATCGTTACGGAACGAATCGTTTCGCCGCCACTATGCGGATTACGGTTCCCTCGGATGAAACCGTTATCGCTTCAGGAAAGAACTCAGCGCCGCAGCGCGCAGCCGGAACCGTTACCTATACCTATCAATTCGATCAGAAATCTTTTCCGGGAACGGTTCTGGCAGGAAAGTATGTCGTGCAGCCGTCCACCGCGGTGGGCGCTGACATGACCATTTATCTCAAAGCGGGGCACGAGCAATATGCCGCGAGCTATGGGGAGACCGCGGCCAAAATTCTGGAATTTTATTCCCACGAATTTGGTCCTCTGCCAAACCAACATCTTGCTCTGGTTGAGATTGACGACAATACCGTGGGCGGGTATTCCGCTCCGGGTATCGTGGCCCTGGCCTCGCGTGGTTTCTCCGCACCGGTTAATTACCGCCTTCTCGCGCATGAAATCTCCCACCAGTGGTGGCGCTGCCTGGTCAGCCCTGCTTCTCCCGATGATGTATTCCTGGACGAAGGCCTGGCCACTTATTCGGCGGCCATGGTTGTGCAGGAGATGGCCGGTGAAGCGGCATTTGAGGATGTTATGCATGAGATTGAGGTTGGCGCCCTCACTCATGAGGAAGTTGCGCCCATCAGCGAGGCCAGTCGTTTGCATGAGTTCACGCCGGAATACGAATCCATCATCTTCCAGAAGGGGGCAATGGTATTTCACATGCTCCGCTGGGTGATTGGAGACGAAGCGTTTTTTAAAACTTTACAGGCGATGACGCATCAGTATGGCGGAGGATCAATCTCCACGGATCAGTTTCAGAAACTGGCTGAGCAGGCGGGGAAGCAGGATTTGACGTATTTTTTTGCCCAGTGGGTGAGCTCGACCGGAGTTCCACAATTCAAGCGCTCCTGGGCTATCTATCGAACCCCGAAAGGTTACCAGGTGGTGGGTAAAATCCAGCAGGACCTTGATATTTTCCGCATGCCTGTGGAAGTGCGGGTCCTGAGCGAAGGAGGGAAACCCGTCAATGAGCGCGTGGACATGGTGGGTACGACGGCGGATTTCACCATCAACACCCGTGCAAAACCGCTGCGCGTGCTTATTGATCCCGCCAGCCGGCTCCTGAAGTTTGACGACAAAACAAAAACTGCGGTCGAAATGGCGAAGGGCGACCAACTGGTGGCGGAGCAAGCCTACCTCGAGGCCATCAAACAGTATCAGGCCGTGCTCGATTTAAACAAGAATAGTTCGCTCGCCCAGTATCGTATCGGTGAAATCTTTTTCAAATTGCGCAATTATAATGCGGCGATGGAGTCCTTCCGGCAGGCGCTGGCCGGCGATCTGGATCCGAAGTGGGTCGAGGTCTGGAGCTATCTGAACATCGGAAAAATCTTTGATGTTACCGGCCAGCGCGATCGCGCCCTCAATGAATACCAGCGCGCCTTGCAGACCAACAACAATACCCAGGGCGCGCTTGACGAAGCGAACAAATATATTCAGAAGCCCTACGTCCAGGAGGCCCGCCCGGC
This sequence comes from Terriglobia bacterium, assembly GCA_035934315.1. Lineage (GTDB taxonomy): Bacteria > Acidobacteriota > Terriglobia > UBA7540 > UBA7540 > DASYXZ01. Next base: position 5,936 of record DASYXZ010000143.1, read on the forward strand.
AAATTAAAAGCCGCAGTTAGCGTCGTGGGCTTCTCAGCCCCGTAAGCAATGGCGTTTCAACGGCCTTGTGTTGAACGAGTGCCTTGAAGATGCTCCCCATTCCGCGCGCGCCGTCAGACTCTCCCGGAAAAATCAGCCGTTTCAATTTCAATCTTGCTTGAAGCTTTTCCGCCTCTGTCTGGCCCGGATCGTAAAGGTCGCCAAACTCATTTGCTTCCCCCAGTGCCATCAGGAACCGTTCCTGGGTTGTGAATCCGGTGAGGCTCAGCCCGGCTTCCATGCCGGAGTCGATGAGCGCGCTGAAATTGACGTGAGCAGTTAAATCCTGTTCACCAGGGACATCGTAAAAATCCTCAGAGGCCGTGTGACCCCGGTAGGCTAGAAGCGTACCTCGCGGACGCCCGGGAGTGTAAAGAGATGGGGCGAGATCACCATAATCGATGGTGAGAACAAAGCCGCGCGCAAGTTTTGTCGCGACGGAAGAGATCCACTGTGCTGCCCGGCGATTCACTTCCACGCGGTGGCCATCTTCGAGTTGTTTGGCGTAACGCGCCACGGCCGCCGCCACCTCTGAATCGCTGAGTGGTCCGGCCTTTTCCACTAATTGCCCGCCGGTGGCGACAACATAAATTTCCTTCAACCGGCCGGCAACGCGACTGACAACCGCGACGGGAAACGCATCCACAAGTTCATTTGAAAAAAAACATCCTGTCACCGGGTCGAGACTTTCGAGCGAGTCAACCGCCTGGAACCGCGCCCCCCCGAATTCCCCGGATACGCGATCAACCACCCGCGCGCGTTGCCGGGGTCCCGGTTCGACTACCTTGTAATCCAGCGCATCATAAAAACCGGAACGCGATTGCCTGACCCAACGGAGAAAATCGACGGCAAACAATCCGCGACCGGCGCCCATCTCAACCCAGGTAAATCGAGACGGCCGATCGAGAATCTCCCACATTTCCGCAGCCTGGCGCGCCACGAGGCGCGCAAAAATCGGGTGGAGATCCGGGCTGGTGAAATAATCTCCATCGACGCCGGTTCTTTCACGCCCTTGCATGTAATAGCCATACTCAGAGTGGTACAGGCACAGTTCCATATAACCTTCAAAGGTTATGCGGCCTGACTCGCCCAACATTTGGAGGAGAACCGTTTTGAGTGGCGTATAGTTCAAGGTTTGAAACAGAAGGGTAAAGAATAAAGTGTGAAGACTTCCTTTCATCCATCAACTTGGTCGCGACCGTCCAGTGAAAATTCATTACTGTACGCGCGGGCCGCTTGGAGGAGCGCCTTCCGAAGCTTCGAACTCTTCTTCCTTTTTGGGCTGGATCCATCCCTTTTCCCTGAAGATGGATGCCAGCGTCTCTTCATCCTGGCGGGAAGGCAAAACACCGGGCAGATATTTCTCATATTCCACTGGGGTCATGGGCTCACCCTTCAGATTAAAACATTTGCCCGCGTACTCGCCGATCTGCCGGTTGAATTTCAAGTCCGGCACTTCGATCTTTGGCTGATCCTCCGGGATTGCCTTATTCAAAATTTCCGTGAGCTTTTTAACTTCCTCATAGTAGAGGTTGCGCGCCGATTCGTTCAAGTGCTGCTTGTCCGCCTCGCTGCCCGCAACGCGTTCGTTGTAACGGCCCTTCAATCCCCACACGTACGCCCACTGGGCAGAAGACGAACGGTCCGTCCCAAACAAATCGTAAGAAGTGGGCAGCCACTTGTTGAAATATTTCTGAATGATGGGCAGCGGGATCACGCCCGCCTTTACGATTCGCAGCAGGCCGTTGTTGCCTGTGCCGAGATGAAACGATTCTTCTTTAAGCATGGGCGGCATGCTTTGGGCGAGGGGCAGGAAACCCGAATGGGAAAGCATGGTCAATTGGAATTTCCCGTCGCGGTCCACAAAATGTGCGTAGGTGAAAAAATCCAGCCAGTTATTAACGATCTCGTTGAATGCGCCGAGCAATCGGCTGTCCGTGAAAGCCCGGCGCTCCAACAACTTTTGCGCTTCAATTCGTCCTGAGCGGCCGAAGTGCGTAATGAGCACGTGACCCATCTGCCAGCCGTGGCGCATTTCCTCCGTCATCACCCGAAGCAGGCTGAGATAGTCGTAGCGGCTGGGAGCGGTGGCGAACAACCTTCGTTGTTGTTCCACCGATGCAAATTCCGTGTCGCCTTGATAAACGACCAGGTTCATCACCGCGTCACGAATGCGCTGGTCCGGAATGTGCATCAACGTCTTCCAGCGTAACTGCCCTTTGTAATCGCCAAACTCAATTTCCGGCGTGACCTGGCCGTACTTCGCCTCAAACCTGTAATCCTTGAATTCAGGCGCGTCCAGGCCGATGTCTTTTTGCCAGCCGTAGAAATAATCAATCCAATCATCAAAAGTAGAAATACGAAGCATACCAATTTCCCCCAAACCTATTGGCGAGCCCTCTGCCAGTATTGCCGGCCACCCGCGAAAACGCTTCGGAGACTATCTGCCCTTAAAGTGCGGTTTTCGTTTTTCAAGAAACGCCTGCAAACCTTCCGCAAAGTCCTCCGACTTAAAGCAATTCATTTGCGCCTGCACCTCGTGTTCCATCATCGAGTCCAACTGGGTTTCCAGCCTTTCGTACAAGGCTTCCTTCAGTAAACTTACGGGAAGCGCGGGCACCGCTGCCAGGCGTTCGGCGAGCTTGCGGGTTTCGAGGGCCAGTTGGTCATGAGGCGCCACAAAATTGACCAGGCCGATACGATGAGCCTCCGCCGCATTCACGGGCTCACCCAGAAAAAACATTTCCATGGCGCGTCCGATGCCGACGTGGCGGGGGAGAAAAAAAGCGCCGCCCCAATCGGGATGGAGACCGATTTGCAAAAACGCCTGCCTAAATGTGGCGTGGTCAGATGCGATGCGCAAATCACAAGCCAGGGCCAGGCTCAATCCCGCGCCGGCTGCCGGGCCGTTCACGGAAGCAAGGACAGGAATGGGAAGGCGGCGAATGGCGTGCACCACATTGTTCCCCGCCTCAAGGTGGGCGCGGAACTTCGCGGAATGATGGTGAGCCTTGAGATCCGCCATCGTCTGGATGTCACCTCCCGTGCAAAAACCACGCCCCGCGCCGGTGATGACTGCTGCACGAATGGATGGATCATGGGCGACCGTCGCGATGGCCTCCGCCAACCCGCGCTGCTCGCTTTCGTCCAGAGCGTTCAACTTTTCCGGGCGGTTGAGCAGCAGTGTGGCCACCGGGCCATCTTGCGTCAGGATTACGGCATCATCGGACATTTCGTTTCACCCGTTGGAAAAGGCGGCGGAAATAATTCAGTTTCGACACTCGCGTAAATTTAACATTCGCCGGACCTGTTGACGGCAAAACAAAAACCTTGGGCGCAACGAAACTTTACGCATCGTGTTGTCGGTGCTCCGCCGTCTCCCGGCACCGATCAATGAACTGTTGAAGCATTTTTTTCTGTTCCGGCTGGTCGGCCATCTCTTCCGGGTGCCACTGCACAGCCACAAGATAAGGGCAATCGCCCGCCGCCTCCACTGCTTCCACCAAGCCGTCCTCCGAATAGGCAGTGACTTTTAGGCCGCGCCCCACGCGTTTGATCGCCTGGTGATGAAAGCTGTTCACGCTGCAGTGGCCCTGAAATGATTCCGCCAGGAGCGATTCCGGCTCAGTCAGCGTCACTGTGTGGGTGGCGTCGGCGCGGCCTCCAGTCTGTTTGTGATCGATGTCCACTTCAGCGTCTTTTTCCAAATCCTGATAAAGCGTTCCGCCAAATTTCACATTGATGAGCTGCGTCCCCCGACAAATTCCAAAGACCGGCAATTGTGATTCCCGCGCGCGGTCCAGCAATTTGAACTCAAAATCATCCCGCTTGCGGTTCACCTTCACGCTGTCGTATTTCTTTTCCTCCTCGTAAAGAGCGGGGTCAACGTCTTCACCGCCCCCCAGAAGAATCCCGTCATAGTCTTGAGCGTTAAAGTCGGGTGCTCCGGCGGTAACCAAGTGAATTTCCTCAGGCATTGCGCCGGCCGTCAACAGGGCCTTGAAATAAGGGGAACCTTTGCCTTTGGCTTTTTCTTTCTCGGTTACCGAAACTGCAATCCGCATGATGGCGGGACCGCCTTTGTTTTTAGTGTCTGTTGTCAGTTTAAAATCTGTCCGTTATCCTTTTGCAAAGTGCAAGCAGGCAACCGTCTGCTTTCAGCGTCCATCCCCCTCGACCACCGTGACGTGACCCGGGTCTTACCCAAGTGCTGACGACTGATTGCTGAAAGCTTCAACTGATCACTGACTACTTCGCTTTAAAATTCGGCGTCCGTTTTTCCACGTACGCCGCCAATCCTTCGTGGGCGTCCTCGCTCTGGAACAAGTGCTGCTGCAATTCGCGTTCGAGCGCCAGACTATCCCCAAACGACATCTCGATGCCGGAGCATACAGCGCGTTTGATGCGTCCAACGGCTCGCGCAGCTTTGCGCGGCGGCACAAATTGTCTGGCGTACTCGGTGACTTGCTCGAAAAATCCATCACGGTCGAAGACTTGATTGACCAGCCCGATTTCCTCGGACTCCTCAAAGGAAAATGTCCGCCCTGTCGCCATCAGCTCAATGGCTCGTGACTTACCGACCAGCCGCGCCAGGCGCTGAGTTCCACCCGTGCCGGGCAGGACGCCCAACGCCACTTCGGGCAAGCCGATTTTTCCGGCATCGCGCCGCGCCAGGCGAATGTCAGCCGCCAGGGCGATTTCAAGGCCGCCGCCCACCGTGTGGCCGTTCAGCGCCGCCAGCACGAGCTTGGGCGTCTGCTCCAATCGGCTAAGCGTTTCGTTGGCATGCAGGCAGAAATAATATTTGAATTCCGGCGTCACGCTGGCCAACATTTTGATGTTGGCGCCCGCGGAAAAGAATTTTTCACCCGCGCCGCGCAAGATGATCACATGGACATTCTCGTCGAAGCGGGCGCGCAAAATCGCTGCGTCCATCTGCTGCATCATCTCGTGGGTATAGGTATTGGCGGGCGGATCGTTCATCTCAATCCAGGCCAGGCCGCCGCCGGTGCTGTAGTTGATCAGGGTTCCGGTTGTTGAAGCTGTTGCCGTATGTGCCATGGGTGTCATCGCCTTCTCCTTTGTTCCTGTTGGCAGTTCCGTCCTCCCGTAACCGTTTCAGCAGCGCCCTGAGCATGCTTTCACCATAACATTTTATGGCTGACTATAAACTCTGGCCATGATTATCGCGCACGAGCCAGTGCCTTTGCAAACGGCAGAGGGTGGGTTCCATGGTTTGACTGTGCGGGTACGTGGTCATAGAATGAAGGAGGACAATTGATCACATGAAAGATGATCACGAGTTTTCACTCTTCTCTGCGCCTCCTCCACGCCGCCCGCGGGTGGCGTTCCTCGTGCGGAGCCGGAAAATTTTCGGTCAATTCGTTTTCCTCACCATGGTTCTAATCTCTGCCGCGGTCGGCGCGCTGGCGGGGCTGGTGTTTGTTTATTCTTTGGACTTGCCCAAGGTCCGTCAGCTTGAAGACTACCGGCCGGACGTGATGACGGAGCTCTACGCCGATGACGGCGCCCCGCTCGCAAGCTTTGCCTTGGAGCGTCGCGTGATTGTCAACTACAACCAGATTCCTCCTGTCTTAAGGGATGCGATTATTTCAATCGAAGACCGCCATTTCGAAAGCCATTGGGGGATTGACGTCATCGGCATCGTGCGCGCCGGCCTCACCGATATTTTTGAATGGCGCAAATCTCAAGGCGCCAGCACGCTGACCCAGCAATTGGCGAAACGGCTTTTCCTTAACCCGCAAAAAAGCTGGCGGCGGAAATTCCAGGAGATGCTTCTGGCCATCCAGATCGAGCGACGATTTACCAAACCACAGATTTTTACGATGTACGTGAATATCATCGAACTCGGGCACGGCAATTACGGGTTTGAAGCTGCGTCGGAATTTTATTTTGGCAAACCCTTAACCCAGTTGACCCTTCCCGAGGCAGCCACGCTGGCCGGCATACCTCGCAGCCCAACAGCGTATTCACCAATCTTGCACCCGGAGCGGGCCAAAGAGCGGCGCAATGTAGTGCTGGAGGCAATGCTCGAAACCGGGAAGATTACCGAGGCGCAATATCGGGAAGCCAAAGCGGCGCCCCTGGGGTTGAACGTGCAGAAATGGAATAACAACACCGCGCCCTACTTCGTCGAAGAAGTCCGGCAATTTCTGGAGAGAAAATACGGTCCGGAAACCGTCCAGGAAAAAGGCCTGAGAGTTTATACCACACTGAATTTGTCATTGCAGCGGGCGGCGGAAAGGGCGGTTCGGCAAGGGCTTCATGCCGACGACCAGCGGCGGGGTTGGCGGGGCGCGGGAGAAAATATTTTGAAGAATCCGACGACGCTTCCTGACGGCAGCACGGCAAGTCTTGCAACTTACGTTGACGATGATTGGAAGCGGCCCCTGGTGGTTGGCGATTGGGTGCATGGCCTGGTGATGGAAGTGCAACCGCGCGACGCTCTGGTGCGTTTTGGAGATATGACTGCCCTGGTTTCTCCGCCCGATTTTGCCTGGACGAAGAAGACGAGCCCGCATGAAGTGTTTGCCCCGGGTGACGTCGATTTGTTTCTGATTAAGGACATAAAGGGAAAGACGCTTCATGTTACGCTGGACCAACTCCCCAGTGTGCAGGGAGCGCTGGTGGCGATTGATAATGCCAGCGGAGCCATCAAGGCCATGGTGGGGGGATACGATTTCGACGAAAGCAAATTCAACAGGGCCGTCCAGGCTGAGCGCCAGGTTGGTTCGTCCTTTAAGGTTTACGTGTATGCGCAGGCCTTGCTTGACGGCATGAGCCCTTTCAATACGATTGTGGATAGTCCCATCAGCTTCCCTTCCGCCACGGGTGTGTGGTCGCCGCATAATTATGATAACCAGTATGAAGGGACCATCACCTTGCTGCACGCGCTGGCGGAATCGCGCAACGTGCCCGCGGTCCGCTTGCTGGAGAAGGTGGGAGTGGATAAAGTGATCAAACTTTGCCGCAGATTTGGCATCACGTCGCGCCTGGTTCCCAACCTCCCCCTTGCCCTCGGGGCCTCTGACCTGACATTGCTCGAGCACACCTCGGCTTTCACAACTTTTCCAGATGACGGCGTGCACATTTCGCCGCGCATGATTGAGCATGTCACCAATTACGACGGCCGGGTGATCGACGATTTCCCACCTGAAGTCACGGACGTTCTCCCCGCGCCTGTCGCGCGCCTGGAAATCTCCATGCTGCGCGAAGTAATCAATTCCGGGACAGGCGGGAGGGCCAAGGCTCTTAAACGACCTCTGGCCGGGAAGACCGGAACCACCAATGAATTCTCCGATGCCTGGTTCGTGGGATTTTCACCATCGATCACTTGCGGCGTGTGGGTGGGTTTTGACGATCACCAGTCGCTGGGCCCGAAGGAGGAAGGAGCGAAGGTCGCTCTGCCCATTTGGATGGCGTTTATGGGCGACGCTCTGAAGGATCAGCCGGTGGAAGATTTTCCCGATTCTCCCATACTAACCAGCCCTGACCAGGTGAAGGAAATTTTGGCGAGCGGTGGGACGGAACGATTGATGGCGGTGCGTGCCACCACCGTTGACGGGGCAGGCCCGCGTGCCGCAGTCTCAAATGCCCGACATGCCGGAGAGGCGCCGCAATTAACCCATCCCGAATTGAAAGCCGTAACTCATAAGCCATCCTCACCGCCGGGAAAGTTACCGCCTGCCCGTGAGGGCGCTCCGCCTTCTCCCAAGCCGGCCCTGCCACAGAACGAAACAAAACCCGCAATAAAACCGGCTCCCGTGGGCGACGGTCGTTAATCAGCCGCGGATGTGCGACGTAATTTCCGTGAATTTCTGAGTCAAGCGGTTAGCGAGAATTCGTACGACTGCCCTGCGAAGTTGAATTTCATTTCGCGAAATGGTCGTACCCCTGGGGGCTGATGGGCTTCTGTTTGCCGTCAGGCAAGACAAAGAGGATTCCCTTCGAGCGGCATATTTCGCCGATACAACTGAGTGGAACATTTTTATATTTACGGGCGATCTTAATTGCTTTTCGGGGCGGGACACTGAATAGAAGTTCGTAATCTTCGCCACCGTTGAGCGCCAGGTCCAATGCGCGAAGCGAGCCTGGATCGCTCCCGGCGGGAATTTCCGGAGCGGGAATGCGCTCCGCCCAAATGCGGGCCCCTACATTGCTTGCCTTACACAGGCGCGTGAGGTCCGTTGACAGGCCATCGCTCAAGTCGATGAGGGAAGAAGCCAGATTTTTCTCACTGAGAAACCTGCCCAAGGCGCAGCGGGGCTCGGGATAAAAATGGGCTCGGACCGGATCGCGCATTTTCCCTTTCGCAAGGGCGGACCAAAATTCGCCCTTCACACGGGGCGTGGCGCTTGCTTTCGTTCGAATACAGCGGAGACCAAGCGCGGAGAGTCCCAGTCGGCCGCTCACAAAAAGTTGATCGCCGGGGCGAGCGCCCGAGCGCCGGACTGCTTTTCGGACTTCTCCGGCGACTGCGACGTCGATCAACATGCTGCCGGAGATGACGGCTGTATCGCCGCCAACCACTGTTACCCCGAAGCGCCGGGCAAGGGCGAAGACTCCCGCGTAAAATTCCTGAAGCCATGCTCGGGATGTCCGCCTGGAAATCGCCAGCGAAATCAGGGCATAGCGCGGGGTCCCTCCCATCGCGGCGACATCGCTTAATGAGCGCGCCAGGGCGCGGTGCCCGACGGCGCGTGGGGGATGGAGATGGCGCAGGAAATGAACGCCCTCGATGGAGAGGTCCGTGGTCAAAATAAGCTCGTACCCGCGCCGAATCTTGACTAATGCGGCATCGTCGCCGATCCCCAGGCGCAATCCTGGAGCTCGGCCTGGCGCCTGCTCTTGCAGCCAGCGAACAAATTCCGTTTCAGTTCCAAACATGGGGCACCCGTGGTAGGGTACTCGGTTTAGCTCTCGCCGGTGGAGGGCTGATGTAGAGATCTTATTTATTGCACTGCGCTTTCCGCCATTCATGATAATAGATTCCGCAGCGTTCCGCGGCTTTGACGTTTTCAGGATTATCCTCCGATGCCCTGCCCGCGGAGCCCATCAGTGGAGGTGACTGATGCTCTCACGCAGAAAATTTTTGCAGACCAACGCGGCAGGTCTTGCCCTGCCCCTCGCGGGGCCCGGCGCCCGGGCCATGCTTGCGCCTCGTGTCGCGCAATCTTCCGCCGCAAATCCACTCTTAAGCCGCGACTACTGGAACGACTGGCCCCTCTATCTTACCGCAAAGGTGAATCTCGCCCGCGCTCATCGCATGGCGGCGCTGGAGCGTCTTCAAACCGGAGCGCAGGTGCAACAATGGAGTTTGGCAATCCGCTCGCGAGTTTGGGATTTGTTGGGCGGCCAACTTGAAAAGACTCCACTCAATCCCCAGCAGGTGGGAACAATCGAAAGAAAAACCTATCGAATCGAAAAAGTGATTTTTGAAAGCCAGCCACAGGTTTACGTGACGGCGCATCTTTATGTGCCCGCCGCCGGAAATCCCAACGCCCGCCCTCCTTTCCCTGGAATCGTGGCGTCACTCGGCCATACATCGAACGGCAAAGAATACCGGAACTACCAATACGCTTACCAAACTTTGGCGCGGCTGGGTTACATGGTGCTGGCTTTCGATCCGTTTGGGCAGGGTGAAAGGCAACAATATTTGGACCGCCGGACCGGCGTGTCGCGGTATGGCCCCACCGGCGAGCACTCGCAGGCTGGCCAGCCTTTGCTTTTGCTCGGAGCAAACTTTGCCCAGTACCGCGCCTGGGATGCAATTCGGGCCCTGGATTATCTATTGAGTCGTCCTGAGACGGACCCGGAACGGATTGGCTTCACGGGTCATTCGGGCGGCGGCACCATGACGATGTATCTCTGCGCTCTTGAACCCAGAATCCAAGTGGCGGTGGAAGTAGAGGGTAATTCGGAAAATTTTGCGGGACCTCATTACGATCCGCCAGGCGCTGTGGCTGACGCAGAGCAAAACGTGGTGGGCGGACTGGCGGTGAATGCCGGTGGGACTGAAGATCCCCCGATCGTCGATCGCGGTGACCTGCTCGGTGCTTTTGCGCCAAAACCTTTGCTGATGTGCTTCACTCCGCAGGATTCGGGAACCACTTATTCACCAACTTATGCGGAGGGCACGCAGGAAATTTTCCAGGAACTCAAAAGGGTTTACGGCATTATGGGCGCCCAGGAAAAAGTCCAACTCTTTGCCTCAACTCTCCCTCACGACCTCGACTTTTTCAATCGCCGTGCGACTTATGCCTGGCTCAACCGATGGTTTGGCAAGATTGATGTTGGGACAGAAGAAGGTGAGTTTGAATCTTCTCCTGCCGGGGAATTGAACTGCACCCGCACCGGTCAAGTGCTGACCAGCCTTGGGGGGCGCTCAGTGCTTCAAATTAACAGAGACAGAGCGCAAGCGAATGTGCCGCGAAGTCCCTTTCATGGCTCGCTAGATAATCCAGCAGCTGGGAAGCAGGCTATCCGCTCATCATTAATTAGATTATTGACTTTGCCAACAGAGCGGAGTCCACTTTATCCACAGGTCCACTCATCCGTCACCGGGCAGGGGATGACTATTGAGGAGTTTGAATTCCATCCAGAACCAGAAATCCGTATGCTGGGCTGGTTTATCAAGCCCAGTGGCCATCCGGGGCCTCTTCCCACAGTGGTCTACCTTTCAGAACACGGAAAAAACCATGTGGTCGCGGAGCCAAATGATATTTCTGCACTCGTCCCCAAAGGCGTTGCCCTCTGCGCTATAGATTTAAGGGGGCTTGGAATTTCCTCGCCGCGTTACCCTAAAGCGGGACCTCTATTTTACCGGGGCGAGCATGCCGAATCCGGCTACGCCTGGGCAGGCTTGACTATCGGTAAGCCGGTGTTGGGCCAGCGCGTATGGGACGTCCTTCGATGTCTGGATTATCTTGAGACGCGGTCAGACGTGGATCAGGCGAGGATTCACCTCCTGGGCGTTGCCGGCGGCGCGCTGGCCGCCCTGATGGGTGCCGCCCTCGATGGCAGGCCGCGGTCAATTGCCCTGGACCACGGCTTGTCCGACTTTCGTAGCGTGGTTGATTCGGAGCGGTATTCCCTTAACCTTTCGTGGTTCGTCTTCGGAATCCTTCGCGAATTGGACCTTCCCGACGTGGTAGCCAGCCTTGCCCCCCGACCTTGCTGGCTCTTGAATTCAATAGGTCCGCGGGGTGAGGCGCTCTCCATATCCACTATTGAGGACCGGTACAAGACTGCCAGGGAATCTTATTCGCGGCTAGGTGCTGGGGACCAACTTCGATTCTTAGTCCAATCAGACTTGGAATTGACCAATTCTTTGGTGAAGTGGCTTGACCACTCCTGAGACGCAAAGATATTTACTTGACACGCTCAGGCTTCTAACATAGTATTTTTGCCGGTATATAAATAAGTCAAGTTAGCGCCCCATCCACTTTTGCCCAGGCACGATTCCTGAACGGCGGCAAAAGTAAAAAACCAATTCTGGAGTGATAAAAGTATGGAAAGAAAATATTTCACTTTCCTGATATTTCCTGGCGCGCATGGGAAAGTTCACAAAATCCAACTGCCCTTTTACGTGCTGCATTTGGTTCTCGCCTTGACTTTGGTAGGGGTAACGACTGTAGTTGCACTGGCCGGCAGCTATACTCGGATGCTGATTAAGGTGTCTGATTACAATAACATACGATCTGATCGTGAAACTCTGAAGAATCAATACAGGTCGCTCGAGAAAGTTGTGAGCCAGACGAATGCCAAATTAGATTCATTGGAATCATTGGCAACGGACGTCGCTCTGACCTATGGATTCGGAGAGGCAAGGCGATCCAGTTTCCCCCGGTCGTTGTTGGTGCTTGCAGCCCAGAATAATCCCACTTTGGATTCAAGTTACCATGCATCGCTTTATGCTTTTAATCTGCTCAAGTCCACCGCCATCAATTCTCCCAACTACCAGATTGCTCCAAATCTACTCGTGAACGTGGCTGCTGACCCTTCGAGTACGCCTTCTATTTGGCCCGTTCAGGGCCATGTGACCGCAGGTTTTGGGGAACGGCTGGACCCGCTAAATGGCGAAGGAGAGTTTCACGCCGGAATGGACATTGCCGCCCCCCGTGGCACCATTGTGAAAAGTACCGCCGACGGCATCGTTCTCTCCGCCGCGCCTGACGCGGGCTATGGCAACGCAATCCTGGTTGATCATGGGTCGGGTATCACTACAAAATACGGCCACCTCAGTAAGATCTTCGTCATAGTGGGCCAGGAGATTAAGCGAGGGCAGGTGATTGGCGCCGTCGGAACCACGGGCAAGACGACAGGGCCGCATTTGCATTACGAAGTTCACGTTCAGGACACGCCGGTGAATCCGGCCAAGTACCTCCACGGCTAACCAGAATTCAGGGAGTCCTGATTTCTTTCCAAAGGTCAAAAGTGTTTCGCGAATCATCTTGCATCCTGTGATGCCTATCTCATTTGCTCGGTCGGGCTTAAGCTTATCCATTCGCTCCAGTTGCACAGGGCGCAGCAACAAGCAGCCGCGAATCGAGTTGTGGAAACCTGATTGCTGTCCTCGGGGCGCCCAGATATCAAGACAATAGGGTTGGCCTTGGATAAGAGGAAAACATTGCTTTAAGAATATGTATAAAAAATTCTTACAAGCCCCTTGCAATTTTAGTTCCGAATCAGTAGAATTAAAAGTTTGCAGTAGCTGGCGTAGCTCAGCTGGTAGAGCATCTGATTTGTAATCAGAGGGTCGGGGGTTCAAATCCCTTCGCCAGCTCCAGTTTGAGCAAGCGCAGCAGGAAAAGTTTCAGGAGAATAGGGGCCGGAATTCGAGGGCGGATATTCAAATCATGTGGGTCTTAATTTGCCGCGTTGTGTGCGGGCAGACAGGTGTTTCTTTGTCCCACCGCAGATTCGAATGTTCCTGTTCATACAGTTTGGAATATCTCTAGATATGATGAGGGGAGCTGCAGACCTCATCTTTGCTTTTGCAAAGCCGGATCGGACAGGTGGCTGAGCGGTCAAAAGCAGCAGGCTGTAAACCTGCCGACCCTTGCGGTCTACGGAGGTTCGAATCCTCCCCTGTCCACCAGGAGAGCAGTGGTTGGTGGCAAGTGGTCAGTGGCAAGCGGACATGACGACTTTTAGCTTTGCACTTGCCACTCGCAACTCGCCGCGGAAACTTAATGCGGGAGTAACTCAGTGGTAGAGTCACAGCCTTCCAAGCTGTTGGTCGCGGGTTCGATCCCCGTCTCCCGCTCCAGTTTGAAA
>DASYXZ010000007.1:0-9665 GCA_035934315.1 Terriglobia bacterium
TTGCCCAGCCGGATGGTGCCCATCTGTGTGAGGGAACCGATGGGCCGGGCCAGTTGCCTGCGAATAGCCTCAACCCCTGCAATAAACGTGGTCGCCACGGCGCCCATGCCGGGAATTAATACGCCCAATTTGCCTTTGGGCTCTGCGATCTTTAACGCTTTTCTAGCCACTTGTCTATCCCTCCTGACCTCAAGCCTTTATTTGAGATGACAATCAAAACTGGTGATGATGTGACATTCTATTTAGATTTGCAATCTACATTGACGCGGTTTCGATTTATTCTAGCATCAATTTCCCTTTTACGGGCTGCCACAGAAATTTTTACCAAGCTCGGGATAGGCGACCCGCGCGCTGGTGAAAAACCGGAAACCGCCCGTGACGCCGGAACAATTAATTTGTGAAGCGTCCTCCATTATGCGCTTCCCGGTTCATTTGGTATACTACCCGCTGACAAATCAGGAGAAATAATTCCCCATGGCTGGAAACCTGCCACGCTTGATGGTTCGCGACGCTTCGGGTAACGAGCGCGAAGTTGAAGTTTCGCGAGTCCCGTTTACCATGGGCCGGCAAAGCGACAATGACCTTGTGCTACTCGACAGCCGAATCTCGCGGCACCACGCGAAAATATTTCAGGATGAACGGGGCCATCTAATCGAAGATACAGGGAGCCGCCACGGAACGTTCGTGAACAACGAGCGAATTACGTCCTGCCAGCTCAAATCCGGCGACCATATCAGCCTGGGCGTGACGGACGCCTACCAGCTCACTTTTGTTGAAGATCATGTCGCCTTGCCCCAGCTCCTTGAACAAATGGGCAAGGTCAAAGAGAGCGCCGCGCCCCAGCTCCAACATCTGGGCCTGTTGCTCCAGATGGCGCAGATGCTGAATCGCGCGCCTGCTCTTGAGGAAGTCCTGACCATGCTGGTGGATTCAGCGATCCAGCTCACGGATGCAGAGCGCGGCATGCTCTTTCTCCTCGACGATGCGGGCGAGTTGCGCCTCCGCCTGGCTCGCGGCCGGGGCGGAGTGTATGTCCAAACAGGCCTCGACAATTATTCTCATGCGGCGGTTCAACGCGTGGTGGAATCGGGCAGGGAAGACGTGGTTCTGGAGGAAGAGGTGAGCGGTCGCGCGGCGAACGAAACTGCGATTGTTTCGGGAGGCGTGCGCGGCGTGGTGGCCGTGCCTTTGCAAAAACATCCCATGATGGAAATGAGCGGCGAAACCATCACGGCGACGGCGCCCGAGCTCCTGGGAGTGCTTTACCTGGACAGTCGTTCGCGCGCCACATCTCTCACCGGCCTTGACCGACAAGTGCTCCAGACATTCGCGGTGGAAGGTGCGACAGTTATTGAAAACGCCCGCCTCTTTCGCATCACGCGCGAGCAGGAACGCATGCAGTACCAGTTTTCCCTGGCCAGGAATATTCAACAGGGTTTGCTCCCCCGCGAACTACCCAAAAGCGACTTCTTCCAAATGCACGCGATTTCCATGCCCTGTCAGACAGTGGGCGGCGACTACTACGATGTGATTCATTTGCCGGGCGAGCGATACGGGCTCACCGTGGCTGACGTGTCAGGCAAGGGGTTGCCTGCGGCCATGCTGGCGGCCATGCTACAGGGCGCCTTTGCAGCGGTTGCGGCGGGCGATCCCGGGCTGGAAGAGCTATTTGGACGGGTAAACGATTTCCTTTGTGAACGAACGCCGGCTGAAATGTTTGCCACAATTTTTTACGGTGTATTGGATCGCTTTGGGCGTTTCAATTTTGTCAACGCCGGTCATGTCACTCCCCTGGTGGCTCGCGCCAACGGCGTGGTGAGCCGCCTGGAATCTTCAAACTTTCCCCTTGGATTCTTTCCGGGAATTCCGTTTAAGGTGGAGAGCGTTCAGCTTGAATATGGAGATCATTTGCTGATTTTTTCCGATGGGGTGACCGAAGCCCAGGATGCGGACGATGAGCTCTACGGTGAAACCCGTTTGAAGGAGTTTCTGGAAGGCTGCACTTCACAAGCCGCGTCGGACCTATGCGGCAAGGTCATCGGGGCGGTTCAGGATTTTGTCGGCGCAGCTCCTCAGGCTGATGACGTCACGTTGACAGTATTGCGGTTTGGCCCCTCCTAGAATTTCCGCCCTTCCGGGAATTTTTCTCATTTCCATTCAGGTATTTACCTGATTGCGCAATTAAAATGCGCGAAGTATTGTGGCCCCGCAATGCGCTGGTGGTGGTTTGAGGCTAATGGACTGCCACTACTTTGGGACAGGCGAAGCGGGTCATTGAAATGAGAAATGAGGTGGCAAAACGGCCGCTCTGCTCGCGAATCATAATGATAATACCTTCATATAGAGCGCCGCTTCGCGTTTTTTCCATCAAATATCGGAGATTATTTTCACATCGAGTTTTTAATGCCAACCCTATTCCTCCCAAAAATTATCATATGCGATGATGTGCAAAAGTCCTGAATACCGGAGGATGGATCAATGACGTGGCAAACAGAATCAATTCTCATTTGGCTCTTGATCGGACTCCTGGCAGGGTGGCTTACCGGCAAATTGACCCGGGGCCGGGGTTTTGGTGTTATCGGGGATTTGCTTTTGGGCCTCATCGGTGCCGTGATTGGCGGGTGGCTCTTTGGCTTGCTTGGTATTCATACCGGCGGATTTCTCGGGAGCTTGGCTGCGGCCACGGTGGGAGCCGTTATCCTTGTTGCTATTGCAAGACTACTGTAATGAGCCGTTTGTTTTGATCGTCCTTTCTCAAGTATCCTGCAATCTTGTCCCAGGGTTGCCCCAAATCATTTTCTCGCTTCGCGTCAAATCTACGGAAAAAGTTGCCGAAGGACTTCAACGCTCAAATCCGTAAAGCCAGGGAGTGCAAGATCCGCATGCGACTGTTCCCTTAGCTCGCCCATGGGAAAAGTTGAGGCGATCGCCACACACTTCAAGCCTGCCCCTTTGGCGGATTCAATACCCACAAATGAATCCTCGAAGGCGACACAATCTTCCGGCTTTATTTCCAGAAGCCGGGCCGCCTTGAGATAGATTTCAGGGTCGGGTTTGGGGCAGGAGACTTCATCGCCACTCACGATAATTTTGAAATACTTCCGAAATTCCAGGGCGTCGACGACGAAATCAACGTTCTTTCTCATCGCCGAGGAAGCCACCGCCATTGGAATTCCTGCCTGCTGACAGCCGGCAATCAAGTTCTCAAGACCTGGGAGCGGCTTGGCGTGCGACTTGAATGCCTTCCGAAAGGTTTCTTCTAATGAGTCCTCAAGCCTGCGACATTCTTCCTTGCTCAGGTCTTGTCCGAAAAAATAGCGCAGAGCAGTGTCATTGCGTTGGCCCAGAATGAGTTTTGGGAGGGCGCCCGGATCGAAGGTAATGTGATGAAGATTCAAAAGGTCCACCCATTTCTCAAGATGGAACGGGTTGCTGTCCACCAGTACGCCATCCATGTCGAAGATGGCGGCAGCGGGCAATAAATTTGCAGGGTTCATTTTATCCTTGAGCACGATGGAATTTGTGACGTGAATAATGAATTGTAAAAGAGTATTTTACTATGCCATCCCGGGCTGCTGCTTGGGAAGTGCCTTCAAGTGTTGAGTATATTCCACTTTTCAAAATTTAAAATTTCAGGGCAGCTTTCGAAGCGATGCCAGAAGTTTTTCCGGCGGGAGCGTATTGAGCACATCTTTCTTTTCCATCCAGCCGCGGCGGGCAGTCATCACGCCGAATCGCATAAATTTAAAATGTTCGGGATGGTGCGCGTCGGTTGAGATAATAATTTTCATGCCTTTATCGTGAGCCAGACGCACGTGGCGATCGCTCAAATCAAGGCGTTCCGGATTGCCATTCAGTTCAAGAATTACGCCGAACCTGCGGGCCTTGTCAAAAACACGTTCAATGTCAAACAGAAAAGGGTCGCGCCTTAAGAGTTGGCGGCCCGTGGGATGCCCCAGGATTCTCAGGTACGGATTCTCCAGCGCCTTCAGAAGCCGCGCCGTCATTTCTTCGGCGGGCTGTGTCATGCGTGAGTGGACGCTGGCGAGGACGATGTCAAATTGTTTCAGCAAGGCATCGGGGTAATCCAGTTTGCCGTCGCCCAAAATGTCTACTTCAGTTCCCGTCCAAATTTCTATGTCTTTCACTTTTTTGCGCGCCGCCTTGATGCGGTGGATATTTTCGACGGCGCGCTTTTCATCCAGTCCATTGGCGATGGTCACGGCCTTTGAATGGTCGGTGATGAGGATGTAGCGGTAGCCAAGCTTCCTGGCCGCCGCCGCCATTTCCTCCGCGCTCATCTTGCCATCGGAGGCAGTGGTGTGCATTTGCAAGTCGCCTTTGATGTTATCGAGTTCCACAAGTTTTGGCAGCCGGCCCCCTTCAGCGGCTTCGATTTCGCCCTGGCTCTCACGGATTTCAGGGGGAATCCATTCGAGGCCCAGCTTCTTGTAAATTTCTTCTTCCGTCAGGCTGGCCAGCACTTTGTCGTCCTTGTAGAGGCCA
The DNA here is from genome assembly GCA_035934315.1 of Terriglobia bacterium. GTDB lineage: Bacteria > Acidobacteriota > Terriglobia > UBA7540 > UBA7540 > DASYXZ01. The sequence continues at coordinate 4,507 of DASYXZ010000007.1, forward strand.
TATTCGTTCAACTTCCATCCCAGCCGTTTGGCCCGGTCGCGCAAAACCACATTGTGTTCTTTGGAGCCGGTAAAATACATCAGCGCTGCGCCGAAGGCGGAGCGATCGAGCATGCGCACATCGACTTGCAGGTCATTTTTCAACTTCACGCTGACTTTGTCTTCGCCTTTGGCCAACACCTGGATGATGCCGGGATGGCGGAGAAAGTGTTCGGCTATACCCGCGTGATCGCGCCCAATCACCAGCAGGTCCAGATCGCCAACGGTTTCGCGTCCGCGGCGCAAGGAGCCGGCCGGTGTGACCTCTTCGACAGCTTTGCATTCACGAAGAAAAGTATCGATCTCGTTCGCGATATCGAATGCCGTATCCAGGCGAAAGCGGCCCGCGGCCCGGCGGAAAACTTCAATGGCCTTCAGAATGTTCTCTTCGGATTTCACATCCATTTTAGGGAGACTCCGAAGGCGGCCGGCTTTGGCTGCGGCTTCGAGATCGTCAACGGTCTTGATCCCCAGGTCCTTGTAGAAGAGTCGAACTTTCTGCGGGCCGATGGTTTGCAATTGCAAAAGATCGAGAAGGCTTCCGGGAATTTTTTTCAATTGTTCCTGATGGTACTGAGACTTGCCGGTTTCAATCAGTTCTTTGATTTTATTGGCAAGGTCCTCGCCGACCCCGGGAATTTCCGTCAGCTTTCGATTGGGGGAGCGTGCGATATCTTCCAGGCGCTCAGGAAAACTTTCAATGGAGCGTTTGGCTCGATCATATGCGGCCGATTTAAAAGTCCACTTGGGATCATCTTGAATGATCTTCATCAGGTTCGAGATTTCCTCGAATACGGCGGCGATTTCTCGATTTTCCATGCTTGCCTCCCTAATGGCAGGACGCTTTGCGCCCTGACTTAATTGCCTGCTGATTCAAGCGAAAAAACTTATACCCCTTTAAGATAATCCCAGGATTACTATGTCGAATTCAATCAAGTCTTTAAGAATGAGCCTAATGCACCCTTGACTTGAGTGTGGCTTTTTGCCCCATCCAGTGTTACGATAAAAAACTCTGGGACCTACAAACATGCGTTTCTCCCGCTTCGGGCTGCAGAACAAGATTATCATCATTATCGCCATCGCGGTCATTTCTGTGGTGGGAGTTTCCACTTACATTGCCATGCTTCTAACCCGCCTGCCGGTGGAGGAGGAGATCTATCGAAAGAATTTATCTCAGTCGAAATTAATAGCTCAACAGTTGGTTCAGGACAATTTGCTTCAGGACCAGAAAAGTCTCCTTCAAACTTTGCAGCAGATACAAACCTACCTTCCCGGCGTCCAGCAGTCGGATGTTTACCTGCATTCTCCCACCCACCACTTGATTTCGACCACCGCACCCGAAAACGAGCATCTTGAACTCGATAATATTTCCGGTATTGAACGGTATAACGAGTATGAGCGGGCCGATGATGACCAGATCACCATTGAGACTCCCGGTGGCAAATTCTGGATTATCAGCACCACCCTGCGCGATGGGAATCTGCCGGTGGGCTGTTTGAATCTTAAAATTTCCAAGGCCCGATCCAACCTCATCACCCTTGACCTGGTTAAACGTAATCTTGTGCTGATGCTGGCCAGCCTGGCGGTTCTGATTCTGGTGGTTCATGTCTTCTTCCTGCGCAGCGTTCGCGCGCCGATGCAGGAAATGGTGAGGGTGATGGAGGGCGCGGAAGGCGGCCAGCTCAACATCCGCGCTCATGTGTCAAACCTTGATGAAACGGGCCAATTGGCGGAGCACTTGAACCGCATGTTGGGACGGATTGAAAATTTTAATACCGAGCTGGCCCGTAAGGTGGAGGAAGCCACTTCCGAACTGGCGCAGCGGAATGAGGAATTAAAACGGATCAATGAGGAGTTGTTTGAGACCCAGAAGAATCTGGCCCGGTCGGAACGGTTGGCCGTCGCCGGACAACTGGCGGCCAGCCTGGCGCACGAAATCGGAACTCCGCTGAATTCAATTTCCGGCCACGTTCAATTGCTGGCTCGAAAAAAGACCGGAGACAGTGCTTCCGACCGAAGATTGCAAATCATCGAAAGCCAGATCGAAATTATTGTACGCACGGTGAAGCAATTGCTCTCCTGGACGCACAAATTCGAACTGCACATTCAGCCGCTCGACCTCCGCCATGTTTTGGAGGAGTCGGTGCTTCTCTCTTCATTGGCCCTCCAGCACAGGAAGATCAGGGTTCAAACGGAGTGGGCGCGCAATTTCCCGCCGATCTATGGCGACGCCGGATACTTGCAACAGGTTTTCCTGAACCTCATCAACAACAGCATGGACGCCATGCCGAACGGAGGCGAGCTCAGGATTCGGCTGCGTTATCCTGTTGACGGCGACCCGCGCGGCGTGGCGGTGGAGTTCGCTGACACAGGCGAGGGGATTGCGCCGGAAACGCTGGCCCATATCTTTGAGCCTATGTTTACCACCAAGCGCATGGGCACCGGCGCGGGCCTGGGCCTGGCCATCTGCGACCAGATCGTCCGCCAGCACGGTGGGACGATTCTGGCCGAGAGTGAGCTGAAGCACGGGACTCGCTTTATCATCTTATTGCCGATGGATTGTCGCGAGAAGATCGAGGGGTTGTCGGAAACCCCCGTGATGCCCACGGCCAACGTGAGCTGATTGAGCCAACGCAAGGGGACGAAAACAGGATCTGAAATCCAGGACGGTGATGAAGCCTCAGAACTCATCGAACATTCTTGTTGTGGATGATGACCGCGTAACTCGCGATTTGTTGCACGAAGTTTTGGCCGGGGAAGGCTACCGCGTGGTCACTTCGGGCAGCGGCGAGGAGGCGCTCGAGATCGGGGAGCAGGAATGTTTTGACGTCATCATCAGCGACATGAAGCTGGGGTCCGACCTCAACGGGCTGGACGTATTGCGCGCCTACAAATCGATTCAGCCGGAATCCGAGGTGATCCTGATTACGGCATTTGGATCAATGGAGACGGCCATTGAAGCGGTGAAGGCGGGCGCCTTTGATTACCTTTCAAAGCCATTCAAGATTGAAGAAGTGCTCCTGCAAGTCGAGCGCGCTTTGAATAATCGAAATCTCATCCGCGAAAATCGTAATTTGAGGCACCAACTTGGGAGCCAGGTCCAACTTTCGAGCCTGGTGGGACGCAGTCCCTCGATGCTTGAAGTTTACAAAAAAATCGCCATGGTCTCAGATTCGCGTTCCACGGTGCTGATTTACGGTGAAAGCGGAACGGGCAAAGAGCTGGTGGCCAAGGCGATTCACCACAACGGCCCGCGGGCCAGCCAGAACTTTTTTGCTGTCAATTGCGGAGCGCTGCCGGAAACGCTGTTGGAGACCGAGCTTTTTGGCCACGTCCGCGGATCGTTTACGGGCGCGGTGGAAAACAAGCGCGGCATTTTTGAGGAAGCGAGCGGCGGAACGGTTTTCCTGGACGAGGTTTCTGGAATGAGTCCCGCGCTTCAGGTGAAACTGCTGCGCACCCTTGAGGAACACGAAGTCAGGCGGGTGGGCAGCAACCAGACCATCAAGGTTGACGTCCGAATTATTGCCGCCAGCAACCGCAGGCTCGCCGATCTGGTGGAGGAAGGAAAATTCCGCGAGGATCTCTATTACCGCCTGCGCGTGATTGAAATTGAGCTTCCGCCCTTGCGCGAGCGTGCTGAAGATATTCCATTGTTGGTGGAACATTTCCTGAAAGATTTGGAACGGGTGCGCGGCAAGACTTTTAACGTTTCGACGGAAGCCCTTTCCTGCCTGGTTAATTATCCGTGGCCGGGAAATGTCCGAGAGCTTGAAAACGCATTGGAAGCTGCCATCGCGCTTAATCGTTCCGGCGTAATCATGCCGGAAGACTTGCCCGCCAAGGTGCGTGCCGAGTCTGGTAATGCCGATCGGATGGAAGAAATGTTTGTGGATTTGCCCTCGCTTCAGGAATTGGAAAAAAGATACCTGGTCCATGTCCTTAGGGTGACGCGAAAAAATAAAGCCATGGCGTCGCGCATTCTGGGAATTGACCGCAAGACCCTCTATCGAATCGAGGCAAGGCTTAAATCGCACCATGCGAAGGCGGGGAAATGAGTGCGTGCGCCGCCAGGGTAATAGTGTTATCCTGAGATGAGCTTGTCGGCGCGGCTCCGACCCTTATGAAATATCCTTATATCGCCAAATCACTACTCAAGCACGTTCGATCGGGTTTCAAGCTTCCCTACATGGTGATGTTTGAAACCACGTTGATGTGCAATATGTTCTGTGAATATTGCATTTTTGGCGAGGAAGGCAAGTTTAATGATTTGCAGACTCGCGCCACCCGCGACAGAATTTTCAAGCGCATTGACGAGTTCTGCGAGATGGGCATTTTTGCCCTCAGCTTTTCCGGCGGCGAGCCTCTGCTCAACCCCAACACTTCAGACTACATTGCCTATGCGGCTGACAAAGGCCTGTGGACCTCCATGCCCACCAACGGGCTTTTGATCAAGAAATACGCGGATGGCGTGGCGCGCCTTGACATGCTGGAGGTTTCCATTGACTCCCTTAATCCACAGCGCTTTGCCAAGCGGCGGGGCGTGGATGGTCTGCCCAAAATCCTGGACAACTTGGATTTTGTCTTGAAGAAACGCAAGCCCTTTACCACCCAGATCAATGCCGCAGTTAACCTGGAAAACCTTCATGATCTTCCGGAGTTGGCTGAATTTTGCAAAGGCCGGGATCTGGTTCTCCACCCCGAGGCCGTCCACAACGTGATGCGACGTGGGGAACTGCTGCCGGATTCAGAACTTCACGGGAGAGAAATCGACACCGTGGAAACGTTCTTGCGTAACCTGCGCCTTGATTATCCCAAGAATGTTCGTTTTTATACGCATTACTATGAATTTTATCGTAAGGGCGGTTTCGGCGCCCAGTTTCCCTGCCGGCATCCTTCCAAGCTGATCTCCATGAAGCCCGAGGGCTCCATTCATTTGCCGTGCGCTTTTGTGACGCTTTTTGAATCACAGGCGCCGCTAAAGGAAATTTTTGCATCGAAGACGGCCAAGATGATTATGTCCCAGGAAGCAACGCTGTGGGATTTTTGCAAGGGTTGCAAAATTGGATGCCCTTATGAAGTCAGCGCTTTCACTAATAGCCCTATGCTGGCGCTGGAATC
>DASYXZ010000008.1:0-17504 GCA_035934315.1 Terriglobia bacterium
GACTCCCTCCGCCCCTGCCACCAGACAGATGGCAGTAAGCAGCGGGCAGCAGGCGGAAACAGCCGGAGCCAGAGAGTAGCGGGAAGCGAATGACTTGTGACTTTAGTGGTTGCTGAACACTGTAAAGTGACGACTGAGAACTCACCATGGCTGAAGAAATAGGAATTCGCAAGGACCCGTGGACCCGGCTGCGCGATTATGTTTCTGAGGTTCGCGTTGAAATGAGAAGGGTCACGTGGCCAAGCAAGCAGGAAATTTATGGAACCACGGTGATGGTCATCATCACCACTTTTGCGCTCGGCCTTTATTTCTCAGTTTGTGATGTATTTTTCAAATGGTTGGTTGAAAAAATTCTGCATCTGTTTTTGCATCGAGGCTAAAAAGAAACCAGGCATGTCCAAGAATTGGTACATCATTCACAGCTACTCGGGATTTGAAAAGAAAGTGGCGGAGACGCTCCGGAGCCGCGTGGAGGCGGCCGGACTTTCCGAACAGTTTGGGGAAATCATGATTCCCACCGAGGATGTTATTGAAATGCGGAAGGGCAAGAAGGTGGTGTCCTCCAAACTTTTCTATCCCGGCTACGTTCTGGTTGAAATGGACATGAACAATGACACCTGGCACCTGGTGTGCTCCACGCCCCGGGTGACGGGATTTGTAGGTTCGGGACAGATGCCCAGCCCTTTGACCGCCGAGGAAGTTGATCGGATTGTCCACAAGGTGGAAGTGGCGGCGGAACATCCCAAGCCCAAGCTCAAGTACGAAAAGGGCGAGAACGTAAAAATCACCGACGGGCCGTTTAAGGATTTCACGGGTTCAGTGGACGAAATCAATGACGATCGTTCCACATTGCGCGTGATGGTAACGATTTTCGGCCGCGCGACTCCGGTGGAACTGGATTTCTATCAGGTGGAAAAACTTTAAGAGGAATTATGGCAAAAAAAGTAACGGCAATGGTAAAGCTCCAGATTGCGGCAGGGAAGGCGACGCCTGCTCCGCCCGTCGGCCCGGCGCTCGGGCAGCACGGCGTCAACATCATGGAATTCTGCAAAGCATTTAATGCCAAAACCTCGGCCAAAGACCAGGAAGGCCTGATCATTCCGGTGGTCATCACCATTTATCATGACCGGAGCTTTACCTTTATCACCAAAACGCCGCCCGCTTCTGTTTTGTTGAAGCGCGCCGCGGGCGTTGCCAAGGGATCCGGCGAACCCAACAAAAACAAAGTCGGCAAAGTCACTGAAAAGCAGGTGGAAGAGATCGCCAAAACCAAACTGCCGGATTTGAATGCCGCCAGCCTGGGCGCGGCCATCCTGACAGTGAAGGGAACGGCGCGCAGCATGGGAATCGAGGTCGTGCCTTAATCTCGCGCGCATGATTTGATGCCGGAGAATTTAATCGTATTTCATAAATTCAAACGGAGTGATGGGTATGCAGAAGTCCGGAAAGAAATATCGCGATGCTTCGAAGCTGGTTGAAAAACCGGCTTACAAATTGACCGATGCCATGCCGCTGCTTAAGAAAGCCGCATTCGCGAAGTTTGATGAAACGGTGGAGGTGGCCATCCGGCTGGGCGTGGACCCCAAACACGCGGACCAGATGGTGCGTGGAACGGTAGTGCTGCCCCACGGCCTGGGCAAAACCAAGCGCGTGGTGGCCATTGCTTCCGGCGACAAGGTTCGAGAGGCGCGCGAAGCAGGGGCGGATGAAGTTGGGGGCGACGATTTGGTGCAGAAAATACAGGGTGGCTGGTTGGAATTTGACGCTGTCATCGCCACGCCCGACATGATGAAGTCAGTGGGCAGGCTGGGCAAAGTTCTGGGACCGCGCGGATTGATGCCCAACCCCAAGACAGGGACGGTAACACTGGATGTGGCGCGCGCCGTGCGTGAAGTAAAAGCCGGCAAAGTGGAATTTCGCGTGGACAAGACCGCCATTATTCACTGTGCGGTGGGGAAGGTTTCGTTTGAGGCTGAAAAGCTGGCGGAAAATGCAGACGCGTTGATTTCGAGCGTCCTGAAAGCGAAGCCGGCATCCGCCAAAGGAAAATATTTCAGAAGCATTGTGGTGTCGTCAACCATGGGGCCGGGAATCCGCATCGATACCGCCACCCACGAGGCAGCGTAGGTTGAATCTCCAGGGAGATAGAGTATGAATAAAGACGAGAAGCAAAAACAAGCCGAGGCGCTCAAACAAGAACTGGAAAAGGCGCGCAGCGTCATTCTGTCGAGCTTTGAAGGTTTGCACGTGGCTGAGGATACGCAGCTCCGGCGCAAGGTTGCGCAGGCGGGAGCAAAATACAAAGTTGTAAAGAACAGTTTGATTGAACGCGCCGCTCCGGGAACTTCGGTTGAGCCGGTGGCGCGCAAGCTTCGGGGAACAACATCCCTTGCCTATACGGAAGCGGATCCGGTTGTTCTGGCGAAAACTCTCATTTCTTATGCCAAAGAAAATCCTGCCTTTGTGTTCAAGGCGGGCGTGGTGGAAGGCCGCGTGGTTTCCATGGCCGAGCTGTCGTTGATCGCTACTTTGCCTTCGCTCGGCGCGTTGCGCTCGAAAATTCTTTTCCTGATTAACGCCCCCGCGCAACGGGTGGCCTCAACGCTCGCGGGTGTGGCAAGAAATCTCGCTGTTGTGATTCAACAAGGTGTTAAGGAGAACAAATTCAAAGTAGCAAGTTAGCAATTATTCCTGGCGCCAAGATTTTGCTGGATTGGCCCGGGACTTTGCCGGAATCTTCAGGAGGAAAAAACAATGTCGGAAAATGTTGACAAGATCGTGGAACAAATCAAAGGGCTGACTCTTCTGGAGGCGGCTGACCTGGTCAAGAGGCTCGAAGAAGCTTTGGGCGTCTCGGCCGCGGCTGCCACCACAGTTGTCGCCGCAGGGGGTGGGGCTGCTCCTGCCGCTGCCGCTGCGGAAGAACAAACCGAGTTCTCGGTTGTCCTTACGGGAGTGGGCGCCAACAAAATCAACGTCATCAAGGCTGTCCGCGAAGTAACAAGCCTGGGCCTGAAAGAGGCCAAGGACCTTGTGGATGGCGCGCCCAAGGCGATAAAGGAAGGCGTGAATAAAGAAGAGGCTGAGACCATCAAGAAGAAGTTCACCGAAGCCGGCGCGACCGTGGAAATCAAGTAACCTCCCCCCGGATCAGGCTTTGTTTACGGGCCGCGCATGTTCGCCTTTTGGGCGGCGCGCACGGCCTGGGCGGCAGCTCGGGGACTTGGTGGTGCTGGCACTTCACTTCGATATGCGGATTGGGCCCCGGAGTGCATCCTCCGGGCCGGAGAACGCATCCAATTGGAGCAGGGTTTACTGCCGGCATTACCTTTCAGGTTCCAGAAACCTTAAGAAGGAGTTTCATGAATGCCTAACGGCGGGAACGGCGCTGTGCGTCAGCGCATCAATTTTTCCAAAATACCGACTGTCATTAAAATCCCCAATCTCATTGAAGTTCAGAGGCGGTCCTACGAGCGGTTTCTCCAAATGGACCTGCTGCCCTCGGAGCGCGAGGACAGTGGACTTCAGGCGGTTTTCAATTCCGTTTTTCCCATCAATGATTTCCGCGGCGTGTCTCAACTGGACTTTGTGGACTATTCCATAGGGAACTGGGAATGCAAATGCGGAAACTTGCGGGGGCTGCATCATTTGCGCAGCACTTGCAAGAACTGCGGACATACCGTTATTACCGACCCATTCAAAATGGGCGACGTCCTGTGCACGAAATGCGGCACTTTCAATAAAAACGTCGTGACGTTTTGTAATAAGTGCGGCGACCCCGTTGCCTTGCAGTTGAAATACGATGTGACGGAGTGCCAGGAGCGCGGCATGACTTTTGCCGCCCCCCTCAAGGTCACTATTCGGCTGACCATTTACGATAAAGACCCCGACACCGGGCACAAGAGCATCCGGGACATCAAGGAACAGGAAGTTTATTTTGGTGAAGTGCCCTTGATGACCGAGAACGGCACCTTCATCATTAACGGAACCGAGCGCGTGATCGTGAGCCAACTCCACCGCTCACCCGGCGTCTTTTTCGAATCCAACACGCAGAAAACCTACTTCCTGGGCAAAATCATTCCCTATCGCGGGTCGTGGGTTGAGTTTGAATACGATGCGAAAAACATTCTGTATGTCCGCATCGACCGGAAGCGCAAATTTCTCGCCACGATTTTTCTCCGTGCCCTGGGGCTCAAGAACGACACGGATATGGTTAAGACCTTCTACCAGGTTGAACGTATTCACTTGCGAGACCGGAAACTATTCTGGGAAATTTCTGAAGGATTAGTGGGATGGAAAATCTCAAAGAATATTGAGCATCCGCGCACCCACGAGATGGTGGCTCACGCGGGAAAAAAGATCACGCCATCCGTTTTGAAAGATATCCAGAAGGCCCGCATCACGCAGGTGGAAATCACCACCCACGAACTGGAAGGGGCATACTCCGCCGCGGACATTGTGGACGCTGCCACCGGTGAAATTCTGCTCGAAGCCAACAACGAACTGACACCGGGCGCCCTGGCTTCCATACAGGATTCGAACCTCAAAGAAGTGCCAGTCTTCTTTCCCGAACGCGATGAGGTGGGCACTGTCCTCAGCCAGACCCTTAAAAAGGATTCGTTGAAGAATCCCCAAGAGGCGCTGATTGAGCTGTACCGAAAGATGCGGCCCGGCGATCCTCCGACGCTTGATACGGCTACCGCTCTTTTTAACGGGATGTTCTTCGACCCGCGTAAATATGACTTTTCCCGCGTGGGCCGCCTGAAGTTCAACATCAAGATGGGTTATTACACCATGCTGAAAACCCGGATTGATGAGAAGGCGACCACACTCGAGCTGGAAGACAGCAAGAACCTGCCGGCGGCCAATTTTTATGTCATCGTCGATCAGGAAAAAATGTTTGTCGGCAAGCGCGACGGGAATATTTGCTCCGAGGTGGTTCGAGGCTGCGAAGGGACTTTGGCCACCGACCACTCAGAGAGCGCGGTAATCCAATTGCCGTTGGAAAAGCGGACTCTGGAGCCGGAGGATTTCTACACCAGCATTCGCTACTTGTTGAAGCTGCGCAAGAACCCGAACGGCAATTTCACGGTTGATGATATCGACCACCTGGGCAATCGCCGTGTCCGGGCGGTGGGCGAGTTGTTGGAAAACCAATTCCGCATCGGCCTGGTTCGGATGGAGCGCGCGATTAAAGAAAAGATGTCTGTTTATCAGGAGATGTCCACGGCGATGCCGCATGATCTGATCAATGCCAAGCCCGTGATGGCATCCATCCGTGAATTCTTTGGGTCTTCTCAGCTCTCCCAATTCATGGATCAGACCAACCCTTTGTCCGAGATCACCCACAAGCGGCGGTTGTCCGCCCTCGGGCCGGGCGGGCTTTCTCGAGAGCGTGCGGGGTTTGAAGTGCGCGACGTGCACCCCACGCACTACGGGCGAATTTGTCCCATTGAAACTCCTGAAGGTCCGAACATCGGCCTGATCTCGTCGCTCTCCTGCTACGCGAGGATCAATGAGTATGGGTTCATCGAGAGTCCGTATCGGAAGGTTCGCAATGGCAGGATCGTGGATTACGTTACCGTGACGCATGGCGGCGACAGCTCCTGGAAAGTTGGCGAGCACGTGGAATTGAATGAATCGGAAAAGGTCAATGAGGAACTTCACGAGAAAAGACGCAAGCATGTGGAGCTCCAACCGTATTCGTTTTATCTTTCCGCCTGGGAAGAAGACCGGCATATCATCGCCCAGGCCAACGTTGAGCTGGATGAGAAGGGCCGGATCGTTCACGAGTTGGTGAACGCGCGCCAGGCCGGGAACTTTGTCCTGAAACATCGCGACGAAATTGATTACATCGATGTGAGCCCGAAGCAACTGGTGAGCGTCGCCGCGTCGCTCATTCCCTTCCTCGAAAATGATGACGCCAACCGCGCGCTGATGGGTTCCAACATGCAGCGCCAATCGGTTCCCTTGCTGCGCGCCCAAGCTCCGCTGGTGGGCACCGGCATGGAAGAGGTGACGGCGCGCGATTCGGGCGCGGTGGTCATCTGCAAGCGCAATGGTGTGGTGGACAGTGTGGACAGCGAGCGCATTATCGTGCGCGTGGAAGGAGACGGGCACAGCGGGCAGCTTTCCCGCGAAGTCGGCGCGGACATTTACCAGCTTATTAAATTCCGGCGTTCCAACCAGAACACCTGCATCAATCAGAAACCGATCGTGCGCAAGGGTCAGTGGGTTCCGGCCGGCGCGGTTCTGGCCGACGGCCCGTGCACGGATCGCGGTGAACTGGCGCTGGGACGGAACATTCTGGTGGCCTTTATGCCCTGGCGTGGGTACAACTTTGAAGACGCCATCCTGGTGAGTGAAAAACTTGTGAAAGAGGATTCGTATACCTCGATCCATATTGAGGAATTTGAAATCGAGGCCCGAGATACGAAGCTGGGCCCGGAAGACATCACGAGGGATATTCCCAATGTGCCGGAATCCTCGCTCAAGGACCTGGACGAAAGCGGCATCATCCGCATCGGCGCTTATGTGAAACCCGGCGACATCCTGGTGGGCAAAGTTACACCCAAAGGCGAAACTCAACTGACTCCGGAAGAAAAACTTTTGCGAGCCATCTTCGGTGAGAAGGCCGGCGACGTGCGCGATGCTTCCCTTAATTGCCCCCCTGGAATTGAAGGCATTGTAGTGGACGTAAAAGTTTTTTCGCGCAAAGGGCAGGAAAAAGACGAGCGCGCCAAGTCGATTGAAACCGGCCAGGTGCAGCGCCTGGAGAAAAACCTCAGTGACGAAATTCGTATCCTGAACGACGAGCGGCTGAAGCGCCTTTGCGCGCTCCTGGAAGGCGAAAAGCTGTTGGCTGATCTCCATGATGAGAAAACTAACAAGCGATTGCTGACCAAAGATACGGAATTGAACCGGGAAGTCCTGGGCCGGATCTCCACACGCAACCTCAAACGGATCAAGATCGCAAAGAAGGATCCGACGCTCCTTGAGAAGATTGATGAGATCGAGGAAATGACTTCACGGCAGATTGATATTCTGGGAAAAATTACGGAAGAAAACGTCCAGAAGTTGAAAAAGGGCGATGAACTTCCCCCCGGCGTCATTAAGCTGGTGAAAGTCTACATTGCCATGAAGCGCAAACTTTCCGTGGGCGATAAGATGGCCGGGCGCCACGGCAACAAGGGCGTGATCGCGCGCATCCTGCCCGAAGAAGATATGCCTTATCTCCCCGATGGCACGCCCGTCGAAGTGGTTTTGAATCCCCTTGGCGTTCCTTCGCGTATGAACGTTGGGCAGATCCTCGAAACTCACCTGGGTTGGGCGGCCAAGGAATTGGGCAACAAGATGCGCGAATTGCTTTCCACGGAATCGCGCGCGGAGATGGTGCGCAAAGAACTCAAAACGACCTATAGGAACAGCCCCCTCGCCGCGTCCCTGGACAACCTGGACGACGAAGGGGTGTTGCGGTACGCGCACACATTGCTTGATGGGGTCGCTTTCTCAACGCCGGTCTTCGATGGAGCCACCGAGAAGGAGATCAAGGAATATCTTTCCAAGGCGGGACTTCCCACCTCCGGCAAGGAAACGCTGCACGATGGCATGACGGGCGAGCCCTTTGAGCAAAAAGTTACCGTGGGTTACATCTATGTGCTCAAACTGTCCCACCTCGTCGATGACAAGATTCACGCGCGCTCCATCGGCCCGTATTCGCTGATTACCCAGCAACCCTTGGGCGGCAAGGCTCAGTTTGGCGGCCAGCGCTTCGGTGAAATGGAAGTTTGGGCCTTGGAGGCGTATGGCGCGGCTTATATCCTTCAGGAGCTTTTGACAGCGAAATCAGATGATGTCTACGGCCGCGCCAAGATTTATGAAGCAATCGTGAAGGGCGAGGCTGCTATCGAACCGGGCGTGCCGGAGTCGTTCAACGTCCTGGTGCGCGAGCTTCAAAGCCTTTGCCTCGACGTTGAATTACTGAAGAAGCCGAAAGAACAGCTTGTGGAAGCCACCGTCGAATAGCCTGATGTGCGCAATTTATGATGGGAGCGCCACAAAAGTTGTCGGGCGCCAGTAAGAAATTATAAAAACGATTCGCTCCTCTAAAGGAGGCATCCCTTGTTCCGAAGCAGCCCTTATGACCGCGTCAGTTTAATTGCCGAGTTTGACAGCATCAAGATCAGCCTGGCTTCGCCGGAAAAAATTCGTTCATGGTCGCACGGCGAAGTTACCAAGCCGGAAACTATTAATTACCGGACCTTCAAGCCGGAACGCGATGGCCTTTTCTGCGCCAAAATCTTCGGTCCGGTAACCGACTGGGAGTGCTTGTGCGGGAAGTATAAGCGCATGAAGCACCGCGGCGTGATCTGCGATAAGTGCGGCGTTGAGGTGACCCTTTCAAAAGTGCGGCGCGAAAGGCTGGGCCACATCGAATTGGCTTCACCTTGCTCTCATGTCTGGTTTTTCAAGGGACTGCCCAGCCGGATTGGCCATCTTCTTGATATCGCTCTGCGCGATCTCGAGCGCGTTTTGTACTTTGAAAGCTACGTTGTCATCGATCCCGGAGACGCTCCGCTTAAAGAAAAGGAACTGTTGACCGAGGAGCGCTATCGCCAGCTCATGCAGGAATACCCGGGAAAGTTTCGAGCCGGCATGGGGGCTGAGGCAATCAAAGAACTCCTTAAACACGTGGATACCGAAGGGCTTTCAGTTGAGATGCGCGAGAAGATGAAGACCGACCCTTCTCAACAGAAACGGATCAAGTACGCCAAGCGATTGAAGGTTGTCGAGGCGTTTCGTAAATCGGGGAATCGGCCGGAGAACATGATCCTCGATGTCCTGCCGGTGATTCCGCCGGAATTGCGGCCTCTTGTACCGCTGGATGGCGGACGTTTCGCCACTTCCGATTTGAACGATCTCTACCGGCGCGTGATCAACCGGAACAATCGGCTGAAAAAACTGATGGAACTCCACGCTCCTGATGTCATCGTGCGCAATGAAAAACGCATGTTGCAGGAAGCCGTGGATGCGTTGTTTGACAATGGACGCCGTGGCCGCATCTTGCGCGGCGCCAACAACCGCCCCCTCAAGTCCCTCTCCGACACTTTAAAAGGGAAGCAGGGACGTTTCCGCCAGAACCTGCTGGGCAAGCGCGTGGACTATTCTGGTCGTTCCGTGATTGTGGTGGGCCCCGATTTGAAATTGAACCAGTGCGGCCTGCCCAAGAAAATGGCGCTCGAACTCTTTAAGCCTTTCATCTATCACCGCCTGGAACAAACCGGACATTGCACCACCATCAAGGCCGCCAAGGAAATGGTGGAGCGGCAGGAGCCCGTGGTCTGGGACATTCTGGAAGAGGTCATTAAGGACCATCCGGTTTTGCTGAACCGCGCTCCAACTCTTCACCGGCTGGGCATCCAGGCATTTGAGCCTGTCCTGGTGGAAGGCAAAGCAATCAAAATCCATCCGTTGGTCTGTACGGCATTCAATGCGGATTTTGACGGTGACCAGATGGCGGTTCACATTCCACTCTCACCCGAGGCGCAGATTGAAGCTTCGGTCCTGATGCTCTCCTCACGCAACATACTTTCACCGGCCAGCGGTCAGCCCCTGGCTATTCCTACTCAGGACATTGTGCTGGGTGTCTATTACCTGACCAAGGAGAAGCGCGGCACCAAGGGTGAAGGCCGTACTTTCGCCAACTCTGATGAAGTCCTGCTGGCTCTCGAAGCTCAGGAGGTTGAGACGCTCACTCCCGTCCGCTTGCGTTATACCGGTCGCGTGATCGATTTGACCACGGCTGACGATGACCAGGATGTGATCCACACCGAACCTATCACGGTGAAAAACCAGTTCATCAACACCACGGTCGGTCGTGTAATCTTGAACGAGCACCTGCCGAAGGACCCCTTGACCCAGCTTCCCATCATGCCCTTTGTGAACGGGCTTCTGCGGAAGAAAGGCTTGGGAGCGCTGGTGAATTATTGTTACCTGCGCTTTGGCCTCGAAACTACGGTGGGCATGCTGGATGAAATTAAAGCGTTGGGCTTCCTCCACGCAACCAAGGCTGGCATTTCAATCGGGATCGATGACTTGATCGTTCCGTTGCGGAAAGCTGATCTGGTGAACGCCGCGGAAAAGGAAGTGATCGAGGTTGAAAAACAATATCAGGACGGCGCCATCACTCATGGCGAACGTTACAACAAGGTGATTGCCATCTGGTCCAACGTGACGGATGAAGTGGCCAACGAAATGTTCCAAGCCATGGAAGCGCAGGATAAGGCCGGGCAGGAATTCAATCCCATTTACATCATGGCGGATTCCGGCGCGCGCGGCTCCAAGCAGCAGATTCGCCAGCTTTCAGGCATGCGCGGATTAATGGCCAAGCCGTCCGGCGAAATTATTGAAACACCCATTACGGCCAACTTTCGCGAGGGCTTGAACGTGTTGCAGTATTTCATTTCCACTCACGGCGCCAGAAAGGGTCTGGCGGACACCGCCTTGAAGACTGCGGACTCCGGCTATCTGACCCGCCGGCTGGTGGACGTCGCGCAAGACGTGATTATTTCCGAGTTTGATTGCGGCACGGTCGACGGCATTTTCGTGGAGCCCATTGTCGAGGCCGGGGAAGTGGTTGAACCGCTGCGCGACCGCATTGTGGGCCGCGTCTCGCTGGAAAAAATAAAAGATTACGAGGGCAATGTCATTGTGGACGTTGACCAGGAGATCAACGAAGACCTGGCGAGCGCCATCCAGGCCGCGGGCATCGAACGGGTGCGAATTCGATCTGTGCTCACCTGTGAATCACGGCGCGGCGTATGCGTGCGCTGCTATGGGCGCAACCTGGCCACGGGACGCATGGTGGAGATGGGCGAGGCCGTGGGCGTGATCGGCGCGCAGTCGATCGGCGAACCGGGCACCCAGCTTACCATGCGGACGTTCCACATTGGCGGCACGGCCAGCCGCGTCAGCGCGCAATCGAGACGCGAGGCCAAGAACAACGGTTTCCTCAAATTCCATGACCTTCAAACCGTTACCAATCGCGAGGGCCACTTCGTGGTGATGAACCGCAACGGTTCAATTGTCATCGTGGATGAAAAGGGCCGCGAGCGCGAACGGCACCCGGTGATGTACGGCGCAAAAATTAAGTACGCGGACGGCGCTCCCGTAAAACTGAATGATGTTCTGGTCGAATGGGATCCCTACACCTTTTCGATTTTGACCGAGGTCGCGGGCACGGTGAAATTCAAAGACCTCGAAGAGGGTGTCACCCTCCATGAAGAGGTGGACGAAGTCACCGGTCTATCGCGCTGGGTGGTGATGGAGGCGCCTGATGAAAAGCATCAACCCCAGCTCATCATTCAAAACGAAAAATCCGGACCTCGCGCCACCAAAAAATACCTGATGCCTTCCCGAGCCCACCTGATGGTGCAGGAAGGCGATGAAGTGAACGCGGGCGACATCCTGGCTTTGATCCCGCGCGAAACCACTAAAACGAAAGACATCACCGGCGGTCTGCCGCGCGTGGTGGAGCTCTTTGAGGCGCGCAAGCCTCATGAGACAGCCGTCATCACGGAAATCGACGGCATTGTCAGGTATGGCGACGTGGCCAAAGGCCAGCGCAAGATTTTGGTAGTGCCCGATCATGGTGAGCCAAAGGAATATGCACTGCCTCGCGGCGTCCACGTCTCCGTCCAGGAAGGCGACCGGGTAAAAGCCGGCGAGCCTTTGATGGATGGACCGCGAAACCCGCACGACATCCTCGCGGTGCTCGGTGAAAAAGAACTGCAAAAATATCTGGTGGATGAAATTCAGGAAGTCTATCGCCTGCAGGGCGTCAATATCAACGACAAGCATATTGAAGTCATCGTGCGCCAGATGATGCGCTGGGTGAAAGTGGAAGATGTGGGTGACACGGAATTTCTCCTCGACGAGCAGATGGACAAGTTCAGGTTCCGCGAGGAAAACGACCGGGTGACCAAGAGAGGCGGGAAGCCTTCGACCGGCAGGCCGCTGCTCCTCGGAATCACCAAAGCTTCACTCTCCACAGATTCGTTCATCTCCGCGGCCTCGTTCCAGGAGACCACCCGCGTGTTGACGGAAGCGTCTATCCGCGGCGCGGTGGACCACTTGCGCGGCCTGAAAGAAAACGTCATCATGGGCCGGTTGATTCCGGCGGGGACGGGCCTGGAATATTACCGGAATTTCAAGCTCCTCACCGAAGTCGAACCCGCCCGGCCGGAAGCTCCCATGGCGCTGGAAGGCGATCAGGGCGAAGCAGAGTTGCCGGCGGCCCTGGGCGCGGCGCCCGAACTGTTGGACGACGATGAAGCCAGAACGTAAATTAAGCCGTCCGCCTTCAGCAGGAGTGATTTCTCGCTGAAGGCTGGCCGCTTAAATGCAAATCTTCTTTTGCGATCCCGCCTGACATAACCATTGCGGATTGCCAGCCCGAAGGGCCGTCCCACCACAGCCCAGGCCCAAGGCCTGGGAAAACCATACAGAGATGTTTGTCCGTTTCGCCTTGCAGGCCCGAAGGGCCGTCCCACCACAGCCCAGGCCGAAGGCCTGGGAAAACCATACAGAGATGTTTGTCCATTTCGCCTTGCAGGCCCGAAGGGCCGTCTCACCACAGCCCAGGCCCAAGGCCTGGGAAAACCATACAGAGATGTTTGTCCATTTCGCCTTGCAGGCCCGAAGGGCCGTCCCACCACAGCCCAGGCCGAAGGCCTGGGAAAACCATACAGAATCAATTCATGAGCCCTGAAAGGGCGTAACATAGTTCGTCATGAGCCAATCCCTCTCCAAGATATATGTGCACCTTATTTTCAGCACCAAGGGCCGTGAGCCGCTCTTGCCGGCCGCCGTCCGGCCCCGTGTTCATGCGTATCTGGCGACGGTCTTGAAGAACTTTGATTCGTCTGCGGTGAAAATCGGCGGGACAAGTGACCACGTCCACATCCTGTTCCGGCTATCCAAGAACCACACCTTGGCCGAGACCGTCGAGGAAATTAAAACGAGTTCGTCAAAATGGATAAAGACGCTGGGCCGCCCACTCACCTCGTTTCACTGGCAGAGCGGATATGGAGCGTTTTCAGTCGACCCCTCCGAAGTGGAAGAAGTGGCCCGGTACGTTTCCCGTCAGGAGGAGCACCATCGTGTGGTCACCTTCGAGGAGGAGTACCGAACTTTTCTGGAAAGGTATGGCGTGGAATTCGACGAGAAGTACGTTTGGGATTGATTTTCTTGCGCGTATCTGGCTCGCCCTTTCAGGGCTCATGGTTCACAAGGCGCTTCGAATACCCTGGGCGTTGCCCAGGGCTGGGGTGAATCGGCCCTTCGGGCCTCGCGCCCCGGCATGACAGCAAGTGTCGCGGGCCGCACACCCATAGCGCAGCGTTTGGGGTCTGCGTCTTTTTGCTGGCAAAGGCTAGCGTTGTAGCCTCTGAACATCGAATGGAAGTCATACGACGGAGGAAGCTGCGGACTCGCCGCGGCGAGTGGTCCGCCCTACTGCCAACGGACGATTTCAACGTGCAGTTTTTACGATCCACAGGCCCGGAGGGCCGTCCTGGGCTTGTTGTCCGTTGCTTTTTGCAGGCCCGGAGGGCCGTCCTGGGCTTGTTGTCCGTTGCCCGTTGCAGGCCCGAAGGGCCGTCTCACCACAGCCCAGGCCGAAGGCCTGGGAAAAACGGCGTAAATTTAATACACGAGCCCTGAAGGGGCGTAACATGTTTAGCACATGGCGCGAGCGCGAGACCGGATGGTGCAGGGCGAGCCATGGGTGCGCGCGTTTCCACCAGCGATGGTGGTGAGGGGAAACAAGAGGTGGGGTTGATTCCTTTTCCGGGGCGAACGCTCCGAGCTACTAATGTTTCGACCCTTCGGACTGTGTGGCTCGCCCTTTCAGGGCTCATGGTTCACAAGGCGCTTCGAATACCCTGGGCGTTGCCCAGGGCTGGGGTGGATCGGCCCTTCGGGCCTCGCGGCCCGGCATGACAGCGTTCACAAGGCGCTTCGAATACCCTGGGCGTTGCCCAGGGCTGGGGTGAATCGGCCCTTCGGGCCTCGCGGCCCGGCCCAATAGTTTCCTTTCCGAATCTGCCCCTCAGTTTACCACCCGAGTGTTGACTTGACATTTGAATATCATGTGATATAATTACACAACTAGTAAATTATCCATCACGATAAGGCAGGTTGGCCGATGACGGCGGAGGATGGAGGCGAAAACATGAAGAACCCGGGCAGGCGGGTGCAGCAGGAAGCGCAGCGAGACTCGATTGTGCAAATCCTGGTGGAGGGGCAGATGGAATGGATGCCCGTGGGCGAGTTGCGCCTGCACCTGTTGCGGCGCGCGGGATACCAGCTCACCACAGAGCAACTGAAATTTCATCTGAACTATCTTGAAGAAAAAGGCTATGTGGAAACCAAGCACCTGCGCGCAGTGCGCGCGGGCCTCGAAATGACGGCGGTGCGGGCCACCTCCCAAGGCGTGGATCTGGCGGAGGGCAGAGTCGCCGGTCATGCGGAGGTGGGACTATGAGCAAAGCGAGGATGGCCGCCAGTAATGGAAGAAGAGAATCCAGAGATCCTTCTCCCGCTCTGCGGGCTCAGGATGACAATAAAGGGGCGCAGCGGGCTCAGGATGACAGGAAAGTGGAGCGATGGGATCGGGATTACAAGAAACGTCGCAGTGGAGACCTTCCTCAGGATGACAAGAGTCGCAGCCGCCAAAAGGGCAACTACCCGCCGCGACGGCACGCCTACGCTTACCGTTCGAGTTCGCGCGTGGACCGGCTGGAAGAAAAACATCCAGGTGTGCGCGCTCTGGTGGTGACCTTGTTGCGCAAGCGTGTGCGCCAGGGCGAGATCGCCCGGCAGGTCTACGAGCAGTTCGGCGTAAGAATCAGCACCACCTCGTTGTCGCGCTTTTTCGTGGCCAGGATTCAACCGAAGGAAGATGCGGAAGACTCGGACTTTCGCCAGGCGCACGCGCAGGCGCGCGCCCTGATCGAGGAGATGAAGGCCGACCCGTCGCTGGATGCTGCCAAGATCGCTGAAATCATGCTGGCCAACCAGATTGTCCAGGACCGCACCAAGCTGGCTGAAGCGGACATCATGGACCTTTATCGCGAGCAGCGCGAGCGCCAAAAAATCGAGATCCAACACCGCGCGCTTGTGCTGAAGGAACAGCAGACACGGGCAGTCCTGAAAAAATTGGAAGGGAGCCGAAAACCCCGCCGATCACATGAGGAGATGCTGAAAGATATCCGGGGAATCTACGGGCTTTCAGAAACGCCGCCCCCGGGCGAAGAAGAGCATCCGACAACAATTAAGGACCAGTAATGCCAGGCGTGGTGGCAGTGATGGCCGGGCCGCGATGGCGCAGGCACTCGCGCCTGTTCCGTCGGCGCTCATAGAGCGCCGCTACAAATATGCGCATCCGCTTGTCGCGACGGTCCCGCGCCTGCGGGACCGGCGGCTGGCGCTCATTGCACGCTCATAAAGAAAAAATGTCATTCTGGGGTTGTCGCCGTGGCGACCGTCGAAGAATCGCGGAAATGCTTGATCCCTAAATGCGGGGATTCTTCGCTTCGCTCAGAATGACAGAGCGAAAGGATCAGAATGACAGGGCAGGAACACGCTTTGCAACAAACCGCTAGGCGTTCTCGAAGCCGCCGGCCTTTTCGAAAGCGTGTGCCACCTGCAGAAGCTTCTCTTCGTCAAAGTGTTTGGCCAGTAATTGCATGCCGACGGGAAGTTGAGGGCTGTCTTTAGTCTTTCCACATGGAACAGAAATACCGGGAACACCGGCGAGATCGGCGGTGACGGTGTAGATATCCGCAAGGTACATCTGCAAAGGATCGTCCACCAACTCGCCAAGTTTGAATGCCGGACTGGGTGACGTGGGGGTCAGGATGATATCGACTTCGTCAAAGGCTTCGACGAAATCGCGCGCAATCAGCGCCCGGACTTTTTGAGCCTTCAGATAATAGGCATCGTAGTATCCCGAACTCAACACGTGCGTCCCCAGCATGATGCGCCGTTTAACTTCAGCGCCAAACCCCTGGTCGCGCGTCTTTCTATACATCTCGCGCAAGTCATCAAACTCAGGCGAACGAAAGCCATACCTTACTCCGTCATATCGCGCGAGGTTGGAACTCGCTTCGGCCGTCGCAATAATGTAATAGCAAGCGATGGCGTAATCGGTATGGGGAAGGCTGATGGCCTCAATCTTGCAGCCGAGTTTGGTCAGCAGGTCGATCCCCTTTTGAATATTGTCCCCCACTTGGGAACTGAGCCCGGCGAAATATTCTTTCGGGACGCCAATTTTCAAGCCCCGAACGTTACGCTCCAACGCCGCTTCATAATCAGGGACAGGAACATCGGCGGAAGTGGAATCGTTCGGGTCGCGTCCCGCAATAACTTCAAGCACGGTTGCCACGTCGCGCACGCAGCGACCAAACGGTCCGATGTGATCGAGCGAAGAAGCAAACGCCACCAATCCGAATCGCGAGACCCGGCCGTAAGTGCCCATCATGCCGACCACACCGCAAAACGCAGCGGGTTGGCGAATGGACCCGCCTGTATCAGAGCCGAGCGCAACCGTGGCGAGGTTTGCCGCGACGGCAGCGGCAGATCCACCACTGGATCCGCCCGGAACGCGCGTGAGATCGTGAGGATTGCGAGTGGTAAAGTACCCTGAGTTTTCAGTGGACGAACCCATGGCAAATTCGTCGCAGTTGGTTTTACCCAGGATGCAGGCGCCTGCGGATTCCAGCCGCGATACGGCGGTGGCGTCATAGGGAGGAATGTAATGCTCCAGAATCTTCGACCCGCAGGTTGTGCGGAGGCCGCGGGTGGAAATCACATCTTTGACAGCCATCGGCACGCCGGCCAGAGGCGGGAGCGGGTCGCCTGAGGAAATCATGCCGTCGATTTTGCGCGCCTGCTCCATCGCCCGCTCGGGAGAAAGAGTAAGATAAGCGCGCACATTTTTGTCCGCCGTCTCAATCCGATCAAGATGAGCACTGACCAGCTCTTCCGCCGACACCTTCTTCGCGGTCAACTGCTGACGGAGTTCATGGATGGCAAGTGAAGTCAGATCCATAGAAATATCATTCGAGCCTGGCCGCCGGGTCAGGTTTTAAGTTTATACTCTCAATTTTCTTTATTCCCGTTCGATGACGCGCGGCACTTTGAAGCAGCCCCCGGCCTGCTCGGGCGCGTTGGCCAGTGCAGTTTTCTGGTCAAAAGTCATGCGCGGCTGATCCGAACGCAAGGAAGAATTCTGCGAGGCAGGATGTGTAACCTGAGCCATGGGGTCAACCCGGGTGGTATCCAACTGGTTCAACTTATCGACGTACTGCAAAATAGAGTCCAGTTGGGGCAGAAATTTTCCCACCTCTTGTTCACTCAACTCCAGATGAGCAAGCTCCGCGACGTACTGGACATCTTTCTCTGTCAACGCCATGAGTGGAGCCTTCCTTCTCCGCGCGCAG
>DASYXZ010000042.1:0-27790 GCA_035934315.1 Terriglobia bacterium
GATGATGAAAAAATCTTTCTAAACTATCAGAGGTAATTTCCAGTTTCTCTGTCAGTAGACGAATCCGCTTGGTGGACAATTTCCAGTTTCCTCTCCAGGGTGCTTTATGGAAAAACAAACCATTTCAGTTCGAGTGCCCGCCACCGTGGGCAATTTTGGCGGAGCGGCGGAATGTGGCTCGCTGGCTCTGAACGCCTCATTGAATGTGAAAGTGACGCGGCGCTTTGACGGCCAGGTGAGCATCCGTTATTTCGGCGAAAACGGTGAGCGCGTGCCGCGCGACCGTTCCAACCTGGTGGTCCGCGCTATTGAAGCGGCTTTGCATTCGAAGCAACGCCAGTTCACAGGCGCCGATCTGGAGATTTACAGTTCCGTTCCCGTGGCGGTTGGCCTGGGGTCAAGCACTGCTGCCATGCTCGCTGGGTTGATTGCCGCCAATCTTTTATATCGGTTGGGGCTGGATGAAAAATCTCTATTCGATCTGGCGGCGATTTTCGAGAATCGCGGAGGCAATCTGCGCGCGGCATGGTCAGGCGGATTCGTGGCCTGCGTGGAAGACGCATCGAGGAGGGGTCCCGGCGCCGCCGAACACGCAGCGCTGGTTTATCAAAGAACCGTCGTTCCTGAGAATTTTGTTTTAAGTGTCGTCGTCCCGGAAACCTTTTTGGTTTCGGGCGCTCGCACTGACCGCCGTGGCCGGAGCACCAGCACCAGCGGGAAACCGGCGCGTTCAGGAAAGCGGGCGCAAGGCGGGACGTTGGGACGCGAGGCTGGGCGCGCGGCGGGAAGGCCTGCCGAAAAGGAAACCACGCGGGGCCTGAACCGCGCCGCAGCCCTGGCGGAATTTTTCGCCCGGCAGGGAAGCGACATTCCGATTGACCTTGACGCACCGCTTCCACCCACTTGCGAAAAAAACGTGGCAGGGTTGGAAGAAGCGCTTCGCGTGCGAACGCCCGGCCTGCTCTCTGTGTTCGTTTGCGGATCAGGCCCTGCGGTGGGCGTTTTTGCGGCGAATAGCTCAGGCGACGCCGTCCACGCGGTTCGCCAGGCCTTCGCAAAGCACAACGTGGAATCAAGCTGCTTTGAGTTCCGGCCCTCTAATATCGGCGCCCTCGATTGGAACGCTGCCTACCGGGACTTGACGTTGCCCCTGTCACAGGGGCTCGGCGACTTGCTTAGAAAATCCAATCCTCTTCCAGTTTAGGGAAAAAAAGCTTGACTGCCGTGGGTTGCCGGGTTAGATTATTACCTACCGACCGGTCGGTATAGAGCCGGAAGGGGAAGTGCTGGGGCGCTGTACGCCGCCCGCAGGCGAGGGAAAGCGGAGAAATCAATGGGGAAATTATCCACGGGTTCGGAAATCCTGCTCGAGAGTCTTCACCGCGAAAAGGTGGAGGTTGTGTTTGGCCTGCCGGGAGGCGCGGTTCTGCCGCTCTATGACGCGCTTTACAGCGCCGGCATCCGCCATCTTCTGGTGCGCCACGAACAGGCGGCGGGGTTCGCCGCGGACGGTTATGCTCGGGTGACGGGAAAGCCGGGCGTTTGCCTGGTGACTTCAGGGCCCGGCGCCACCAATGTGATCACCGCGCTCACTTCGGCGATGATGGACTCCATCCCCGTCGTCGTCCTCACCGGGCAGGTGCCCGCGTCAGTGATCGGCAAGGACGCGTTCCAGGAAGCGGACACCATCGGGATCAGCCTTCCGTGCACCAAGCAATCGTTTGCGGTGCGGTCGGCGGCGGAACTTCCGCAGATTATTCATCGCGCCTTCAAGGCGGCGGTTTCAGGACGGCCTGGACCTGTGCTGGTGGATCTTCCCAAAAATGTTCTGATGGAAAATGCGGAGGCGAACTTCCCTTCACCCGCGTGCGAGGAGCAACCGGAGCGGACGCGGGAGTGGCGTGATTCCGATATTGCGCGCGCCGCGGAAATGATTCTGGAGAGCCGTAGCGCCGTGCTTTACATAGGTGGAGGAGTTATTGCTTCCGAGGCTTCGCAGGAAATTCGCGAGCTTGCGGAATTGGCCCACATTCCAGTAACGACAACCTTGATGGCTCTCGGGGCGTTCCCTTCGCGCCATCCGCTTTCGCTCGGAATGCTGGGGATGCACGGTTCTTACGCCACCAACCAGTCGATCTGCCATTGCGATTTGCTGGTGGCTATCGGCGCGCGTTTTGACGATCGCATTACCGGCCGCGTGAAAGATTTCTGCACGCAGGCTAAAAAAATCCAGATTGACGTTGACCCCTCTGAGATCAACAAAAACGTTCAAGTGGACCACTCGCTGGTGGGCGACGCGAAGGAAATTCTGCGGGCACTGATCGCGGAATTAAAACGGCAGTCGCGCTCCGGAAACTCACCCGCCCATGCGGACCGGCAGTCCTGGTTGCAGCGAATCGAGGCATGGCGGGAGGAACACCCTCTGACTTACGACAAGTATTCCCGCGCGGTAAAGCCGGAATACGTTTTAGAGACGCTTTCCAATTGCGCCGAGGAGCGCGCCATCATTTCCGTGGACGTGGGCCAGCACCAGATGTGGGCGGCCCAGTTTTGCAGCTTCTCCCATCCGCGCACCTGGCTCTCCTCGAGTGGGCTCGGCGCCATGGGTTACGGCTTTCCGGCGGCGATGGGCGCGCAAATGGCGTTCCCCAACCGGCAGGTGATCGCCATCGTGGGCGATGGCGGGTTTCAAATGACGATGACGGATCTGGCCACCGTGGTGCAGTACAAAGTACCGGTAAAAATCGCCATCATCAACAATCGGTCGCTCGGCATGGTGCGCCAGTGGCAGGAAATTTTCTTTGAGAAGCGCTACTGCGACATTGACTTGAATTTTGCGCCCGATTTTGTAAAGTTGGCGGAATCGTACGGGATTCGCGCCTCGCGCGTGGAGCATCGCACGGATGTGGTGGACGCGGTGCGCGATTTCTTGAGCGACCGCGAGCCGCGCTTGATCGACTTTTGGGTGGACCCGGCGGAAAATGTTTATCCCATTGTGCCTCCGGGAGCGTCGCTGGCGGAAATGGTGGTGGAGCCGCCGCGCGTTCTGGTGGAGGAAGAATCGCTGGACGACTTGTGGGCGGTATGAAAATGAAAGCAGACAGTAGGCAAAAGGCAGCAGGCAGGGGAAAAAGTTGCAAGAAAAACCTGGATGGAATTTGGGTTGGCCTTGTGTACTGTCTACTTTATTCGAGAGGCTGAAATTTACAAAATGAGAAACGAAGCCAGAATGTGCTTTAGAATCAAGAGATACAATTTCAGGGCGCTGCAATCCCCGTTTGCCAAGTTGGCTATACCGAAAGCTTCGAGGAGCTGGTCATGCAGTGGTTGATTTCACTTGAAACGGAAAACGATCCGATACCGGCTTGCCGGCTGCTGAATATTTTCCGCCGCAAGGGCGTGAAGATCAGAGCCTTCAATTTGGCGGCGAAGGCGCCGGGATTTTCCATGATGGCCGTGGTGGAAACTCCGGAAGGTGATGTCGACCACCTGTTTAATTTTCTGCGCGGCATCGAGGGCATCCGGCACGTCACTTATTACCGCCATGAGCCTACTGCCGAAGCGAGTTTTGTCTTCATCGATTCCAGCGCGGATTCTTCCGTCGTGAGTCACTTCACCCAAACGTTTCCGAAATCCAAAATGGTTTTTGCCAGCAACGGAAAGTATTTGTTTGAGGTCTTGCCCGGGAAAGGCGCACGCAATTCTACCCCGGGCTTCGACCAGGGGGGAATCCTGCCTTTTGCTCTGATCAAGACAACGCAGCGGGAAAGCACGGCGGAGTTGGTGGGCGCTGCGGCACAATAAAAAAACAGGCGGCAGGTCGAAGGTGAAATGTGGGAAAAATCGTTTCCCTGTCATACCATCTAACCCGTGCCGACTAACTACATACCAATCAAGGAGAACACATGGCCAAGGTTTACTACGAAACTGACGGAGACTTAAAGCATCTTGCGGGGAAGACAATCGCGGTCATCGGGTATGGCAGCCAGGGGCACGCGCACGCGCTCAACTTGCGCGACAGCGGCCTGAAGGTGATTGTGGGCTTGCCAAAATCCAGCAAATCACTCGCCAAGGTTTTGGCGCAAAAGCTGGAGGTTTTTGAGCCCGCGGAAGCTGTGAAGCGCGGCGACGTGATCGTCGTCCTCATCCCTGATCATGTCCAGGGCCAGGTTTATAAGGACTCAATCGCGCCCCACCTCGGACCGGGCAAGACGCTGCTCTTTGCCCACGGATTCAATATCCATTTCAAGTTTATCATTCCGCCACAGTCAGTGGACGTGGTGATGATTGCCCCCAAATCGCCCGGACATCGCATGCGCGAGCTCTTTACCGAGGGCGTGGGCGTGCCATCGCTTCTCGCCGTGGAACGGGACGCGAGTTGCCACGCCGAACAAACCGCGCTTGCCTACGCCAAGGGCGTGGGAAGTCTCAAAGCGGGAGTAATTCGCACCACCTTCAAGGAAGAAACCGAAACTGATTTATTTGGCGAGCAGACCACGCTGTGCGGCGGCGTCTCAGCGCTGGTCACTACGGCGTTTGAGACACTGGTCGAAGCTGGCTATCAACCTGAGATTGCCTACTTCGAGTGCTTGCATGAATTGAAGCTGATTGTGGACCTCATTTATCAGGGTGGCATCAAATACATGCGCTACTCGGTGAGCGATACGGCCGAATATGGCGATTACACCCGCGGGCCTTCGGTGATTGACGCGCACGTGCGCGAGACGATGAAAAAGATTCTCGCCGATATTCAAAGCGGCGCGTTCGCCAAAGAGTGGATGGATGAGAACAGCAAAGGCCGCCAGCACTTCCTGGACATGCGCGCCAAAGCGGAGAGCCATCCCATTGAGAAAGTGGGCATCGAGCTTAGAAAGATGATGGCTTGGAATCGCCCGGCGGAACAGGAAGCCACCGCGGCGCAGGCGCAGGCGAGAAGGTAAGTTAAAAGTGGCAAGTGATTAGTGGCAAGTGACAAGTTGAAGGAAGAATTTTTTTTTGATTATGACCGCGCACCACTTTCCGTTTGCACCTGATCCGTATGGCTTGCCACTTGCCACTCTGTTCAGGTGAAAGAGAATGAAAATGGCGTTAAAAGCATCCCAAGCAGACAAAAAGGCCGGAGTCAAAGTTAAGAAACTCGCGCTGATTGGAGCGGGCAAGCTGGGTGAAGGCTTGCTATCAGGCCTGCTCGCCTCGCAATGGATTCCGTCGGAGCGAGTGAGCGTGACCGTGGCCCATCAGCCGCACGCCGACGAGCTTGCGGAAAAACACGGCGTGAAGGCGGGAACCAATAACCGCGCGGCCGTGAAAGGCGCCGAACTGGTTTTGGTTTGCCTGAAGCCCCAGCAGGTAAAAGGCTTTCTGCACGAGGTCAGGAAAAACCTGGGCAGAGACGCGCTCATAATTTCCGCCGCGGCCAGCGTGACCACCGGGCTGATTGAGCGGGAACTCGGCCGCAAGGCGCGCGTGGTTCGTGCCATGCCCAACACGCCGTGCTTGATTCGCCTGGGCATGATCGCCATCGCCAAAGGAAAACACGCCACTGATGAAGACGTGAGGATTGCCCAGGCCATCTTTGGTTCCATGGGACGCACTGTGGTGGTGGATGAAAAACATATGGACGCCATCACCGGCCTTTCCGCTTCCGGCCCCGCGTATGTGTATCTGATTATCGAGTCGTTGGCCGAAGGCGGCGTAAAGCTCGGCCTGCCGCGCGAGCTTTCCACTGAACTTTCCGCGCAGACGCTGCTCGGCGCGAGTTCGCTCGTGCTGCACACGGGCGAACATCCGGCCAAGCTCAAGGACATGGTCACCACGCCCGCCGGTTGTACCATTGACGGACTGCTTGAACTTGAGGAAGGCGGCTTGCGTGTCACTCTTATCAAAGCCGTCGTCCGCGCCGCCGAACGCGCGCGGCAACTCGTGCAGAGCCAGAATACATAAACCCCCCATTCCCCGTCCCTCCTTGTCGCCGCGACGACTGCGGGGAGATAAAAATTAAAGTAACCCTGCCTTCCCTTTGAGAAGACTCAGGCGTCACAAATCAGCAGCCTGAGCCAGCGGGCCAGATTTCCAGTTGAAATTTCCGGTAGGCGCGAATCAATTCGAAATCAAAGCGGTCAGAAGTGATCAGCAGGGCGCCGTGAGATCGCGCGGTGAGCGCGATCAGCACTTCGAAATGCAGGTCGCGCAGCTTGTCAGTTGAGATGCCCTTGTCGGCGCGGATTTGTCCCAGTATGCGGCCCGACTCCAGCCAATTCTTTTCCGTCGCAGTCAGGATGGGATGGTTCCGCTCAAGCGCTCGCAGGAATTCGCGTTCATCCGGCCTGGTGGCCCCACGCCACAACTCCGCCAGAACCGCGGAAGATGTCCGGATGAGACCCGTGAGAGACTCGATTCGCTGCTGATGACATCCGGTGCGCAGATGATCGATAAAAACAGAGGTGTCGAAGATGCAGACGCTACTCACCGTGACCTGCGAACTCCAACTTTCCCGCGTGCTTTCTCATTAACTTCTTGAACCGTTTCAGCGCCACAATCTCCCGGAGCGCCACGTGCACGGCCTCAGTCCGGGATTTCACCCCCAGAACTTTCCGGGCTTCGTCCGCAAGATAGGTATCAAGCCTTATCGACGTCAGAGTCACAGCCATCGGTCTCACCTCAAACAGTTGTATATATAATGTAGCTTAATCGTATGTACAGGTCAAGGGTCAGCGGAAGAATGCTTCGACGGGGAACTGTCGATTTTCAAACGTAAACTTCTGCCTCCTATCGCTTTGCCTTCAACCGTCTACTGTCCACCGTCTACATTTTTAGCCGCAACTCCAGTTTTTTAAGTTCCGCAGCGCTCCCCAAAAGGGGTTTGCGCCGGCCCTTTTTGTGCAACTCTAAGCGCGTCGGGATCCCATGAAGCTGCGCGTTTATCTTGATACTTCGGTCTTCAGCGCTCTCTAGGATGACCGGGTAACGGAACGCCGGGCCGAGACCGAGGAATTCTGGGAGAGGCGCGGCCAGTTTGAGATTGCCACTTCCGAGTTGGCTCGCGAAGAGCTTGAGGCGACGCCCGACCCGGCGCGAAGGACCCTCCTCAGCCAATTGCTTGATGGGATCACCGTCCATGCCATCTCGCTCGAGATGAGGAAGCTCGCCGCAAGCTACCTCGAAGCCGGCACGTTTGCGGTGGTGACGTACAATGATGCTCTTCATGCGGCAGGGGCCGTCTTGACTCAGCCGGGTGTCCTGCTATCTTGGAATTTCAAGCATCTGGTTAATCGGCGCCGTCGCGCCCAAATTAACCAAGGCAATATCTCGTTGGGGCTGCCCACCCTCGAGATCGTAGCACCGCCCGAGATCTGAAGGAGTTTGACCCATGCACTATTTCGATTACGAAAAAGTGGCTCGGCAAGCTCATGTGAGTCCGGAGAAGCTGGATGAACTCGGCCAGGTTAAACGGCAAGACTTCCCCAGGGAGGACATGATGTACGTATTGCACCTCCTTCGGGTCTACATGGCAATTCGGGAGGGTATTTTGACTTTGGAGGAAGCCGTCAGACCTGACCGGCCACCAGGATTTGAGCGGTTTCGGCGCACGAGGCGCAAGCGTGGCACCCCGATGCACCGGGGCGGCTATTGCTAAAAAGGAATTACAGAAGAACCGTGGATCCCAAAGATGGGGCGCCGCGCTACACGCTCGGAAACTTACACGCTGACCTGCTGGCACATCATCCCGTACTCTTCATTCCAAATGCAATGCCGCCCACGGTGATTTGGAGCAATCGCAAGATTTCTTTTTGCGGATGTCGCGCGCGGCGCCATTCGCTGAGGAATCGAAGTTGAAGGAAGTTGAGCGGGTCAACGTAAGGATTGCGCAGGCGGATGGATTCCGCGAGGACAGGTTGGCGCTCGAGCAAGTGGCGCGCGCCGCAGATTTCAAGCACGCACCGCACGCTGCGCTGGTATTCCTCCCGGATGCGGCCGAAGATGGCATCGGCAAGCGATTTGGGACGAACGAGTGCGGCGTATCGCGCCGCAATATAAAGATCGGTTTTGGCCAGCGACATTTCCGCGTTGTCGATGAGCACGGCAAAATAAGGCCAGCCACGATACATCTCGCGCAGGAAGTCGAATCCGCGTGTTTTGCGGGAATGGCGGAGGTTGGGAGACTGATTTTCGACGGCAAACTTTTCCAGCGCGAAGCCGAGTCCATACCACGAAGGAAGGAACTGGCGCGACTGCGTCCAGGCAAAGACCCAGGGAATGGCTCTGAGATCGTGCATCAGGCGCGCCCCGCCCTTTGACGCGCGGCGGCTGGGCCGCGAGCCCAACGTCAGTTGCTCGATCAGGTCGATGGGCGTGGCCTGCCGGAAATAATCCGGAAATTCAGGAGTTTCGTAAACCAGTTGGCGGTAGAATTCGCGGCTGGTCGCGGCCAGCTCCATCGCACAGCGTTCCCACTGGGCCAGCCGCCCCGCGGGCACGCGCTTGTGGCCGAGCAGATGAGCGTCCAGAACTGATGTCACAAGTTGTTCGATGTTCCGTTCCGCGATCGCCAGGTGAGTGTACTTCAGCGAAATCACTTCGCCCTGCTCCGTGATGCGGATGCGGCCGCCGGGCGCGGCGTCTGGTTGCGCCTGGATGCTGCGGTAGGATTGGCCTCCGCCGCGATCGATGGTGCCGCCCTTGCCGTGGAACAACGCCAGGCGGACACCGTGGCGCGCCGCCACCTGTCCCAGCCGTTTTTGGGCGCGGAACAAAGCGAGGTTGGCGGCAAGATATCCGGAATCCTTGACCGAGTCCGAATAACCAAGCATGACTTCCTGCCGGTTTCCGCGCGAACGCAGCAGGCGCCGGTAGAGCGGATCGGAAAGAAGTTGATCGAGGATGTCAGGACAAGCTTCCAGGTCGTCCACGGTTTCGAAAAGGGGCACCACATCGAAACGCGAATGCCACCGCCCGCGCGATGCCGGCGACACCAGGCCTGCCTGGCGCGCGAGAAGCAAAACATCCCAGAGATCCGCAGCGCTCGTCGTCATGCTCAGGATGTAAGGCGATGCGGCTTCACTTGAGCGATTTTGGATTTCTTTCAGCGTACGAAACTCGTGTAGCGTCCGGCGTGTTTGGGCTGAAAGTCCTATGGCTTTCAATCGGATGGCCGGCGCGGTGAGCAATTGCTGCACAGACCGAATGCGGGCGGTCGTTGGGAAAGACGGGAGGCCGCTCGCCATGAGCAGTTCTTCCGCGGCCGCGCGCACCACTGAAGAATGTTGGCGGAAATCGAGGCGCGCGGCGTGGAACCCGAACATTTGGGCCGCCACGAGCAACTTGCCTGGCCCAACGCGCGCCACGCGCGGGCTGCGATGTTCCAGGAGAAGGCGCTCGAGCGTTTGGATGTCACGCACGAATTCTGGTGCGGCGGCATATTCGCCCCGCGCGTTCTCCGCTGTCCGCTCCAGTCTCCAGATCATCACTCGCAATTTCTGGCGATAAAGTTCGTGGGGCTGGTCGAGTTGCAGGAAGGCTCGCGTGGCAGGAAACCGGCGCATATCGCGGTCGATATCACGGCGAAGCTGCTTTTCAAGCGACGCGCGCGGGCATCGAAACGGAAGCAACCCCAGCATTTGCTCGCAAGCGCGGCGGTAATAACCCAAAATGCTTTTCCGCTGGCGCATCGCCGCTTCCAAGCTGGTTTCCGGAGTGACGTTCGGGTTGCCATCGCGGTCGGTGCCCACCCAGGAACCGAATCCGAGAAAGGGCGGCGGAAGTTTGCGGCCCGAGGCAAAACGCGCCCATTCTTCCCTGAACCTATCCCAAAACTTTCCCCCCAAATCGTAAATGGTTCGTTCAAGAAAAATGAGCGTGCTTTCAATTTCCACTTGCGGCGTCACGGGGCGCTCGCGCATTTCATCCGTAAGCCACAGAGCTTCTATCCACGGGTCCATCACTCGAGCCGCATACGCGAATGGCGCGGTCAGGTCGCTGCCCAGCGCGTCCATGGTCCGGCCAATATTTCGGATGTGGTTCAGCACGCTGCGGCGCTTGGCCTCCGTGGGATGAGCGGTGAGCACGGGCTCCACGCGCATGGACGCGAGAAGGCGCGCCACCCGCGCGGGGGAAACGTGCTGGCGCGCGAGCTGATTGAAGGTGTGCCTCAACGACATGGGAGCGCCGGCGTCCTGTTTTTCATACGCCTCCAGACGACGCACCCGCTGGCGCTCTTCGCAAAGATTTACCAGATGGAAAAAAAGGCTGAATGCGTGGGCCACTTCCGCGGCGTGTTTCAGCGTGAGTTTGGAGACGGCGCGCTCTTCCGCCGCCACGAGTTTTGGATCAAGGTGATGGCGGATTTGTTTGGAGAGGTGCCGCAGAGTTTCAATGGCGTGAAAAGTTTTAGAGCCGGACTGCTCCTGCACCATCATGCCCAAGCGCGTGGTGAGAAAACGGACTTCGTGTCGGAGATGTTCATCCATGTTTTACTTTCAGGCGCAGGCCTCGCAGCACAATCCGGGTCGTCATCCCACAAAAGCCCTCGCTCCTATGCGGGCACACCCAGAATTTGTTCGAGCGCACTTCGAAGAGCGTCCAGATTGGGCTCGACGCGCAGGCGTTGCTGGGAGTCGACAGCCTCTGAGCGATGCCGCATAACGTATTCGGTATCCTTTAATTGGTTGCCGGTAAGAACCACCACCACGTCCGCGTGTTTGTCAATCTTTCCGGCCCGAACGAGCTTACGCACGCCGGCGACGGTGGATGCAGAAGCGGGCTCGCAACCCACGCCGTCCTCGGCCAATACCGATTTGGCTTCAAAGATTTCTTCATCATTCACGGATTCACAAAGGCCCTCGGTCCACTCGAGCACGCGCCGGGCTTTCTTCCAGTTGGCCGGACGGCCAATGCGGATAGCGGTGGCCTCGGTGGAAGGGTTCTCAACCGGAATCAATTCCGACGACGCTGCGGCCATCGTCTGGTAAAAAGGATTTGAGCCCGCCGCCTGAATCACCACCACGTGCGGCACCTTTTCGATGAACCCCAATTCTTTTAGCTCGCGCAATCCCTTGCCGATGGCCGAAGCGTTGCCCAGATTTCCGCCCGGCACCACAATATAATCGGGCGGGCGCCATGCGCGTTGTTCCAGCATTTCCGCGACAATTGTTTTTTGGCCTTCGATTCGAAACGGGTTGATGGAATTCACCAGGTAGAGGCCCAGCTCCGGAGCAATCTCGCGCAACAACTGGAAAGCCTGGTCGAAGGTGTCTCCCACCTCAACCACCAGCGCGCCAAAATCAAGCGCCTGTGCCAATTTTGCCGCGGAAATTTGTTTGTAGGGAACAAAGAGCAAAGCTTTCAGCCCGGCGCGCGCCGCGTAGGCAGCCATTGAGGACGACGTGTTGCCCGTCGACGCGCAGGCCACCATGCGCACGCCGCGCGCCACCGCGCGCGTGATGCACGCGGTCATTCCCAAATCCTTGAACGAGCCGGTGGGATTGTTGCCCTGATGCTTGATGGTGATGTGAACCGGGCCCGCCCACCAGCCGGCCCGGCGGGTGCCGACCAGCGGCGTTGAACCTTCCGAAAGCGAAATGATCTTGTCGCTCGATTCAACAAAAGGAATCAATTCGCGGAACCGCCAGACTCCGCTGCGGTCAATGGGTTCGCCGCTCAACCGCCGCTGGTGCCAGGCGCGGCGAAGCTCCTCCGGATCGAACGCGGAGAATTCATATTTGACATCGAGCAAACCGCCGCAAAAGGCGCAAAGATGCCCGTCTTTTTTCGGGTCCTGCCGCGCCAGGCA
Organism: Terriglobia bacterium; assembly: GCA_035934315.1. GTDB lineage: Bacteria > Acidobacteriota > Terriglobia > UBA7540 > UBA7540 > DASYXZ01. The sequence goes on from DASYXZ010000042.1 coordinate 11,789, forward strand.
GGTTTCTTCAATACATTGGAGGTAGGCGGACATAAGAAAAAGAAATTAGAAATTGGAAATTGGAAACCGGGAAATCGAAAGCGGGACTGTTTTCCAGTTTCCAATTTCTGATTTCCAATTGTTCAATGGCCCAATGGATCAATTTCTACAAAGCAAACTCCTCATGGATTGCCGTGACCGCTTCCTTCACGTCGGTGGATTTTACGGCAAAAGAAATGCTCAATTCGGAGGAGCCTTGAGCGATGGCAATAATATTGATGTTGCGCCGGCCCAGGGCGCTGAACGCCCGGCCGGCGAGGCCGGGTGTGCCCTTCATGTTTTCGCCAATCGCCACCACGATGGCGATTTTGGGCATGACTTCCATGGTGCCCACATATTCGTGCAGCATTTCCAGTTCAAAAGTTTTTTCTATCCGGGATCTTACGCGCGCCAGGTCCGAGTGATGGATGGCAAAACACAGCACGTTGTCGGCTGAGGATTGCGTCACCATCAACGTTGGAACGTCCTCCAGGTGCAGGCCATTGAAGACGCGGGTGGCGAGCCGGGGGAAACTCAGGGTCTCTTTGCCGCTCATGGTAATTAAATCCGCGTTGCTGATGGAGGTCACCGCTTTCACGCCCGGCTGTCCGTTTTTAGAGGCATGAACAATTTTGGTCCCCGCACACCCGGGGTTGAAAGTATTTTTGATCCATACCGGAATTTTTTTCTTCATCACGGGTTGGATGGTTTTGGGGTGCAGCACTTTGGCGCCAAAGAAGGAAAGCTCGACGGCTTCGCGGTAGGAAACCTCAGGGATAATATGCGCCGCGGGCACCAGGCGAGGGTCAGCGGTCATCACGCCATCAACGTCAGTCCAGATCCAGACTTCTTCGGCGTTCAACGAGCCGCCCAGAATAGTGGCGCTGTAATCGGACCCGCCGCGCCCGAGCGTGGTGGTGTTTCCCTCTTGAGTCGAGCCGCGGAAACCAGTGACCACGGGAATAACGCCGGCGCTTCGGATGCCCGCCAGGCGTTGCTCGGTCCTCATGTCCGTATGGTCGAACAGCGGCGCGGCGTTGCCAAAGTTATCATCCGTGGTAATCAATTCGGCTGAGTCCACTGCCTCTGCCGCGCAGCCGCGCGATCGCAGGATGGCTGCCATCAAAGTTGCGGACATCACTTCGCCCAGGCTGGAGAACATATCCATGGCGCGCGGCGTAACTTCGCGGACGAGCGAAAATCCCGAGCACAAGTTCTCGAAATCGGCCATATTTTTTGCCAGGCGGGGCAGCACCACGGCCTGCTCGCTCGCCGAGAGCAGTTGATCCGCCACATCGCGGTGCCGTCGCGCCAGTTCCTGCCGGACGCTCTTCCAATGCTCACGGTCGCCCTGACTGGCTTCCGTGGCGGCCCGCACCAGCATGTCCGTCACGCCGCCCATGGCGGAGACCACCACCATCAATTCGTTCTGCCGAGTGTGACTGGCCACGATGTCGGCGACGCCTTGCATGCGCCCGGCATTGCCCACAGAGGTGCCGCCGAATTTCATCACGATCAGCGGTTTTGACTTTTGGCCCTTGGTCATTGTTTCTTTGCCCTTAATATTTTCACCGCGCCCGGACAAAACTCCGCCTCCCTCATCAGGCTGAAGGGGTTCGCCGAGGCGGCCACTTCAGCCCGTTAGCAAATAATTGCAGCCGTCTTTTTCGGAGTGAGGATGGCAGAATTCGATGGCCGCGTGGAATCGCGAACAACTTCAATAAACACTTTGGCCGGCAGTGAGAGGTAACGATCGCGACGGAAAATCAGACCCAGCTCCCGGTAAAGTTTCTGGCCTTCGAGCGGAATCAGCTTTAAAACGCCGGCCGCCACTTCCGGCTGGCCGTAAGTCCGGCTGATAAGTGATATGCCCAGCCCGGCGCCCACAAATTTCTTGATGGTTTCGACGCTCGCGAGTTCCATGGAAATCTGCAGTTTGTCGCGAAACGGGCGGAGCAGGCGGTCAAAAACAACCCGCGTGTGGCCCGTCTTGGGCAGGATAAGCGGATAGAAGGCCACCTCTTCCATGGTCACGATTTTTTTCTTTGCCAGCGGATGGTTCTTCGGCACCACCACCTGCACCTCGTCGCGGAAGACGGAAATCACTTCCATGTTATTGGCTGTCTGAGGCAGGGTGACGATGCCCATGTCCACGGCGCCTTCCTGGACTTTCTGCAAAATCTTGTGGCTGAAATTCCGATAGATGCTGATTTGCACCAACGGATAAAGCTGCTTGAACCGTGCAAATGTTTTGGGCAGCACATAAAGACACGTCGCCTCATTGGCGCCTATGGAAAGTTTGCCGCGCGGAGTCTGGTTCAGCTCGGCGATGGCCTGAAGCGCCTCTTTTTGAGTCTCCATAAGTTTTTCAGCGTAACGGTGCAGGATCTCGCCGGCGGGAGTAAGCAAAACTTTTTTTCCGCTGCGATCAAAAAGCTTTTCGCCACACTCCTGCTCAAGCAGTCGGACCTGGGCGCTGATCGCCGGCTGCGTGCGATAAATTTTTTCTGCGGCGCGCGAAAAGCTTTGCAGCTTCGCGACCTCGAGAAAGCTGGCTAACTGGTCGTAGTCCATAAGGTTGCGTCTTGAGTGACGTTACATTCTAACAGATTTAGCGGGGCCGCGAGTCCAGAAAAACATTTCCCTCCCGCCACCAAGGCTGGCGCTAAATATGGCATGACGAGATGCCTTGTTTCTCGAAATATCGCTGATGGTATTCTTCGGCGGGATAAAAGACAGAGGCTGCGGTCATTTCAGTCGCAATGGATTTACGCAAGCCCGATTGCACTTTCTCTTTTGACGCGCGCGCCGCGGCTTCCTGCGCTGGCGAGTGATAGAAAATGGCGGAACGGTATTGGGTGCCCACATCCGGGCCCTGGCGATTCAACGTGGTGGGGTCATGCATCTTCCAAAACGCCTCGAGGAGTTCTTCATAACTGACGCGCGCGGGATCGAAGGCGACCTCCACTGCCTCAGCGTGGCCCGTGCGACCGGTGCAGACGTCACGGTAACTTGGGTCCTTCAGCGTTCCGCCGGTATAGCCCACCTTCGCATCGGTCACGCCTTCGATCTGGCGGAATGCCGCCTCCACTCCCCAAAAACAGCCGGCTGCAAATGTTGCTTTCTCCATCGTGCTGCTCCTTTTTAATTCACAACGCCCGACAGTCTCTCCCGCCGCGCCTTTTCCATCCCTGACGGATGGTTCACGATTAATCATACGGCGGATTAGTTTTCGCCGCCACTCCCGGGAACTTTGGATTACGGATCGCGCGAAATTTCTGGATGAAGCCGTCCATATCCCGCGATGGCGGCAAGCAACTTCTCCACATCAAAGCCCACCTCGCGAAATACTTTCGCCAGGTCACGCTGACGTTCTTCAGGACTGAGGGGAATAAATTTTTCAGCGGGAATGTAGAATGGGTTATCGCGGACCAGGGTTTCCCCAACAAGCAGATGGCGATGAGTGGCAATCGCGGAAAAAAGATGATCGGGTTTGAGTTGGTCAAGTGGGTACTGGCACAGCGCGGCGCCTGGGTAATGTTTCACCTGGTAGTTTAGGATGGCGTGAAACTCGAAGAACTTCTGCATGGGGAATCCGGAAGACTCCGGCCAGCTTCCTTCTTCCAGCCAGCGAACCGCGGGAGCGCGCGCGTGTTCCGCATCGGCAAAGGTCTGCTGGGTCTGATCGCAAAGGGCGCGGAAATCCGACAGACCTTCACGAATCCGAAGGGTTTGGGATCTAACATAGGAACCGGGATCAAAGTGCGAGGCGCGAATACTCTCCATCATTTCAGCGTGGAAACTTGCCGGGGCGAGATAATGGCACAAATCGCCGCGTTGCAAGCCTTCGGCAATAAATGAAGCCAGCCGGAAGGCCGCGGGACGCCCATGGTAGAGCACGGCCACGTGATCGTGGGCCACAATGGGAAACCGGCCATCGAGACGAGTGAACAAAGGCGCTGACATGGGGATGTCGGTCCATTGATTCAGTGAATGATTGAGACTATGAATCAATGAATATGGCGTCCAGCCAGACTCTCCCAGAACGCAAATACTCCATTCCCGGGCGGGGTGGCTATACGCCAATGGTTCAATGGACCCATCAAACAATGAATCAATTTTTTAGGTTCCGCGCAGGCGCTCGGCGCGTGCCACGCGATCGACGGCAATCGTATACGCAGCCTCCCGGAGCGGAATTTTTTCCTTCGCCGCCATGTCCGCCACCTGCCGGTAAGCGCGCGCCAGGATTTTACGCATCTCGGCGTTCACATGATCCTCTTCCCAAAACATCTGTTGAAGATTCTGCGCCCACTCGAAATAAGACACGGTCACTCCGCCCGAATTGGTCAGGATGTCCGGCAGGACGTGAATGCCGCGGCGTACCAGGATTTCATCCGCCTCAGGCGTGGTAGGCAGGTTGGCGCCCTCAGCGACAACCCGCGCGCGGACTTTTTCCGCATTGTTTTTGGTAAGCACACATTGCAGAGCCGCAGGAATCAGAATTTCGCAATCAACCGTGAGCACTTCCTCGCTGGAAATTCCCCGGGCGCCAGGAAAGCCTGAAATCGTCCGTTTATTGCGAGAGTAATCCAGCAATGCTTTTACGTCGAGTCCGTGCTCGTTCAGCACTCCGCCTTTAACATCGGCCACCGCAACTATTTTGGCCCCCGCCTCCGCCAAGAATCGCGTGGCGAACGATCCAACATTTCCGAAACCCTGCACGGCCACACGGGCGCCCGCCATTGGCATCCCCAGGTCCTTTGCCAGAGCCTCGATAAGAAAAGCGACGCCGCGTCCGGTGGCCGCTTCACGCCCCAGCGAGCCGCCCAATTCCACCGGCTTTCCGGTCACGCAGGCGGGCGTGTAGCCGTGCTGCGCGCTGTACTCGTCGAAAATCCACGTCATCACCTGCGCGTTGGTATTCATGTCCGGCGCGGGAATATCGCGAAATGGCCCCAGAAAAAGGCCGATGCGGCGAATGTAGCCGCGCGTCAGGCGTTGCAGCTCACCGGTGGACATCTGCGCGGGATCGACGGCGATGCCACCCTTGGCGCCGCCGAAAGGAATATTGACCAGTGAAGTTTTCCAGGTCATGGCTGCGGCCAGAGCGCGGATTTCATTCAGATCGGTCGATGAGTGATAACGAATTCCGCCTTTGGACGGCCCACGCACTCCACTGTGCTGCACGCGATAACCGACGAACACCCGCAGCGTTCCGTCGTCCAAGCGCACGGGAATCTCCACGCGCAACTCGCGGAAAGGCATGGTGAGCAGGGTCCGCATTTCGTGATCCAAACCCAGCCGGTCAGCGGCCCTGCGAAAATTGTAGTCGACGATTTCCCGCGGGTCTTCAATCAGAGGTGATGAAGGTTTATCCACAGACAGCCATCCTTTCGAGCCATCGGGCGCCCGGTTCCCTCGTCTTCAGATCCCCGCGGATTGCGGTAGATGTGAGAATTATCGGTGTGGTTTCGCGGACTGTCAAGCAAGCTATAAAGGACAGACGCTCGGATTTGACATCATCTTCGCGCGCCGGGTAACATGAATTCGTGAAGCACTTGCCCTTGTTTATTCTTTTTGTCGCGTCCTTCGTGTTGCCCCTACAATATGCGGTCGTTCAATTGTGCGCCCACCCCGCGGCGATGGACGAGCAAACGCTCGTGGACGAAATCGCCTCCAAGCTCCGCGCCGGCCAGCTTGATGCCGCACTGGACGAGGCTCGCCTGGCCATTGGGCAATATCCGAATTCGTCTGAGCTCAATCAATTGCTGGGCGCGGCGCTCTTCAAAAAAGGGTTGAACGAGGAAGCACGAGCCGCCTTCCGGCGCGCCATCCAACTCGATCCGAGCAGTCCTCAGAATTATTACAACCTGGCGCTGGTCGATTTGAGCGAAAACCGGTACGCGGACGCCATCCCTTCCCTTGAAACTTTTTTACGCCTCAACCCGGAAAATGCCGAGGCCCATTTGTTCCTGGGCCGGGCTTACCACAACTTAAACCGAACCGCGCCCGCCATTGAACAATTCAAAAAAGCCATCGCCCTCACGCCGCAGCTCCCGCTGGCCCACTATCACCTGGGCTACGCTTACCAGAGTCAGGGGGATTTGAAGGCGGCGCTGGAAGAATTCAAAAAGGAAATTGAGTACAATCCGCAGTTCTATGATTCGTATTGGCTGGCGGGTAACATCGAACTCGGGCAGGGCAACCTTGACGCCGCTGAAAATTATTTCCGGGTTGGAATCAAGGTGAATCCGCAGGCCTATCAAGCGCATTACGGATTGGGTCGTGTGATGCAGGCCAAAAAACAATTTCCCGCGGCTGTAGCCGAGCTGAAACGCGCTCTGGAATCGAACCCGGACCACGTGGAGAGCCACTACGCGCTGGCGCGAGTCTATCAGCAGATGGGGAATACGGAAGACGCTCGAATCGAATTTGAAGTTTGCGCCAGGCTGAATGCCCAACGACAAAAAATGGGGACCGGCATCGCCGGCCAGCATCCTTAATACCCGCAGCAAATCGATAGACAGCAAAAAAAATTACGTCTCGCCTGCCCTACACCCTTACTTTTTTGCGTCCAGCTTCGCAGCTTCTTCCCGAATCCGGTCCCACGCCCGTTTCACGTGGCGGGCCTCGGTGTGGGTTTGTCCCACTGAAAGCCGCAGCGTAAATCGATCGTTCAACTTGGTGTGGGATAAATAGAGATCGCCGCTCCGATTGAGCCGGTCCAACAATGCTTCATTGAACCGATCGCCAGCCCGGTGTCGGAAGCAAACCAGATTCAATGGCGCGGGCGCGGCCAGCTCAAATCGCTCGTCATTGCGAACCCAGGCGGCGAACTCCTGACCCAGCGCGATGTGGCGGCGGATGTGGTGCCGCAATCCCTCCACGCCATAGTGGCGAATCACGAACCAGAGTTTTAGTGAACGGAATCTCCGCCCCAGCGGAATCTGCCAATCGCGGTAATCAATCACGGCGCCCGACTCGGTGGCTTTGTTGCGTAAAAATTCCGGAAGGATCGATAGGGCATTGATCAGCGCTTTCCGGTCCGCCACAAAAAACGCGTCACAGTCGAAGTTGGTGAACATCCATTTGTGGGGGTTAAAACAGTAGCTGTCCGCCAGCTCCAGGCCATCCTGGATATAACGAAACTCCGGGCAGAGCGCGGCCGTGCCGGACATCGCCGCATCCACATGCAGCCACACCTGCGCGCGGTTGCAGACTTGGCCGATTTCCCGCACGGGATCCATGGCGTTTGACGACGTAGTTCCCACGGTGGCGGAAACAAAGAACGGAACTTTTCCGGCGCGACGATCTACGTCAATTTGCCGGGCAAGAACATCAGGGAGCATCGCGAAATTGTTGTCGACGTCAATAAGCCGCAAGTTTTCCGCGCCGAGGCCGGAAATCATCATGGCTTTGGCAACCGATGAGTGAGCCTGGGAGGAAGTGTAAGCCACCAAGCGGCCATCACAACCTCGCTGGTTGCTGACGTATTGCGTGGCGCGCTCGCGGGCTGCCAGAAGCGCGCAAAGAGTCGCGCTGGAAGCAGTGTCCTGAATGACTCCGCCGCCCGCTCCAGTAGATAGAAATTTGGGAGGCAGCCCAAGCATGTGAACGAGCCAGTCAAGGACGTGAGTCTCAAGTTCGGTGCAAGCCGGGCTGGTGGCCCACAACATTCCCTGAACACCAAGCCCCGTGGACAACAGATCTCCCAGGATTGCGGGCCCGGAAGAATTGGCCGGAAAGAAAGCAAAGAAATTGGGCGATTGCCAATGCGTTATGCCGGGCAGGATCAGTTTCTCCACGTCTCCCAGGATCGCGTCAAAACCCTCGCCATGAGTTGGCGGTTCCGCAGGAAGCGAAGCTCGGATGCTGCCGGGCTCCACTTGAGCCAGCACCGGGAACGACTCGACGCGCGCATAGTAGTCTGCAATCCAATCCACGACTGTGTAGCCATGCCGCCGAAACTCTTCCGGTGTCATGTGAAAACTTTTTTCGCTCTCCATTGTTGCTCCTGAAACCGATTCACCTTGATTTCGTGCTCAGACAGTAAATGGATGTGGACTTGGCGTCCTCGATAAATCGGAACTTGCTTTGGTTCCAGATGTAGGCCTGGCAAGCTATGGACGTGGACCGGGTGAGATTGTAAGCGGGTGGTGGGTAGAAGTTTTCAAGTGGCGAAGGCATGGGCTCACGACCCTTCGATGTCGTCACCACAATCGTTTGTTGCCTCGGCGTCCATTGGGGATAAAAGATCGTCGAGCGTGTCGCCTCGCAATAAGCCTCAGATCCGTCCGCCGCCACCGCATTGCAGTTTCGTCTTTCTTCAGGTATTTGCAATATCTCCTGCAGCACACCGTCACTCATCCGATAAAACAGAGCGTTGCGCCAGTAGACCCCTGTCCCGCCCGAGCTTTCACGAACAATCAAGGTTTCATACTTCGGTTCGACTAGGCGGCGCAGTTCGAGAAATTGGGCCAGTGGGTCGCGCTCATACTTGCACCAACATTCAAGCAATGCTACTCGACGCCATTTTCTGCCCGCCCGACGGTAAACGGCGGCATGGTCGTAGGGTCCTTGGTTAAACGTGATAATCGCTTCGAGCAGCGGATCTTCGTCCAGCCTCGCCCAAGTCAAACGCACATCGTCAACTTTGGTGAAATCCTCGTACTGCGGGCCGGGAGGCTTCTGGCGAAGGTTTTCAGAAACACCGATTTCACTGAGCGCCTTGATGCGCTCGTTGATGTCGTTGCTCAAGAGGCCGCGGACAATTTCCGTCGGGTCGCGACCGATCTGTGATATCGCGTCCACAAGGGGTTCAGTGGGTTGTTGCCATAATGCGCCCGGCGCGAGTATTGTCGCGGCGAATAGTAATGCCGCAACCCGGATTCTGTCCACCACGGCCCGGCCCTCGCGCCGAAAATCTTCCGGCGTCATGTGAAAACTTTTTTTATCCGTCATTTGCCCTCCGCAGCCGCGCCAGTCAGATTGCGAAGTTGCCACCAGGATTGATTATATCCAACCCGGCTCCTTGAAACTTTGGTTCTTAATGTGGGTCGAATATCGCAAGCTGATGTGGTGATAGCCGCCTGCGAGACCCCGCCCGTAATTTCTTGCTGTTATTATTCAAGCTCTTGATGGGAAAATCAGGCTTTCCATGCGAGGATAGCAGAAGCGCAAATCTGTGCGGGAGATGAACTGATTGCGGCCTCGTAGCAGCGCGCAACATGAGCGATGGATTTTATTCGGCATCGTTACCGCCGGGGCGATATCAATCCTCGCAGCTCATCTACTCCGGGCAAGCTCAGTGCCGAAGGCCCCAACAGCCTCTGCCATCCAGACGCGGGCGCGAGCCGCGGCATTGCGCAAAGCAAAGCGCGGCCCGACAGCGCGGGCGCACGGAAACGCACCCGACCAATTCATTGAAGTCTCAAAGCAGGCGGGCATCCATTTTACTCTCACCAGTGGCGGCCCGGAAAAACGTTACATTATTGAAGCCAAGGGCGGCGGCGGGGTCGCCTGGATCGATTACAACAACGACGGCTTTCCCGACCTCTTTTTTGTGAATGGTTCGACGTATGAAGACTGGAAACGAGGAGACAGTCCCCGTTCCGCTCTTTACAGAAATAACGGCGACGGAACTTTTACTGACGTCACGGCAGGCTCCGGACTTGACCACACGGGCTGGGGCATGGGCGTCTGCGTGGGCGATTATGACAACGACGGGCGCGACGATCTTTACGTCACCTATTACGGCGGCAACGTTCTCTACCACAACAACGGCGACGGAACTTTTACCGACGCGACGGAAAAATCCGGCGTGCGTGGCCACGGCTGGGGCATGGGATGCGCCTTCGGCGATTACGATAACGACGGGCACCTGGACCTGTACGTGGCCAATTACCTTGATGTGGACATCGGGCAACTGGGCGAGCCGGGCAGCGCGCCCAATTGTACTTATCGCAACATTGCCACGTTCTGCGGACCGCGCGGACTTCCGGGAGGGCGTGACATTCTGTTTCACAACAACGGCGACGGTACATTCAAGGATGTCACGGAGAGCGCCGGTATTGATCAGGCGCGTTACTCGGGGCTCGGCGTGGTGATGGCGGATTTTGACCGGGACGGCCGCTTGGATATTTATGTGGCCAATGATTCCACGCCCAGTTCCCTCTACCACAACAACGGCGACGGAACGTTTACGGACATCGGCGTGCAATCCGGCGTGGCCTATAGCGGCGAGGGCCAGGAGCAGGCGGGCATGGGAGTGGATGCGGCGGATTATGACAATGACGGCTGGCCGGATATCGTGAAGGGCAATTTTTCCGACGACACTAAAAATCTCTATCATAATAATCACGACGGAACTTTTACTGACCTCACCTACCCCGCGGGGTTGGGTGATGTGGGCTGGCTGTTCACAACCTTTGGGGCCAAATTCCTGGACTACGACAACGACGGCTGGAAGGATATTTTCCTTGCCAACGGGCAAGTGTTCCCGCAGATCGATAAATATCAGACGGGCATTACTTACGCCGAGCGCAACCTGCTGTTCCATAATCGCGGCCTTGGAACGCCGACCATCAGGTCGGCACGTTCGAGTAGCAATTCCCCCGGCAACGCGAGCAACAAAAATGCCGGCCTGAGGGCCGGCGCTACAGAAATCAAGTTTGATGAAGTGGGGCGGCGCTCGGGCCCCGGGCTCGCCATCCAAAAAGTAAGCCGGGGTCTGGCGACGGCCGATTATGACAATGACGGCGACCTGGAAATTGCTGTGACCAACCTGAATGACTCGCCCGACCTCCTGCGCCATATTCGCAAGAACAAAAACCACTCGATTCTCGTAAAGACTATTGGGGTGCGAAGTAACCGCGACGGGATTGGAACTGAAATCAAGGTCGTTGCGGGTCATCTTGTCCAGTACGATTCAGTACGAAGCGGGGCAAGTTATCTTTCGTCAAGCGATTTGCGGGTTCATTTCGGACTGGGCACGGCCACCAAAATCGACCGAATGGAATTGCACTGGCCGAGCGGGCAAACTGATATTGTTCGCAATCCGCCGATCGACCGGGTGCTGGTGGTTCAGGAAGGGAAAGGGCTCATTCACAGTGAGCCGTTTCGAAGAGCAAGGTGAATGAAAAAAGGGTAAAGGATAAAGGGTATAAGGATGAAATGTATTGGGCCAATCGTCCGAAGTATTTTTCGTTTGCGCGTTACCCTTTATTCTTTCACATTATTGTTCGCTCTCATTGGTTCATTGGCGCCCGCGCTTCATGCGGATGAGTTCAGCCAGGTTTCGCATCACACCGCCCGTTTGTTTTCCTTCGGAACGCTGGTGATTGACGTCCGCACAGGAGACCTCTACATCGAGGGGTGGGATGAACCTCGTGTGGAGATTGAAGCGGAAAAGGTTGTGCGCGCCGGCTCTGAGGCCAAGGCGAGGCCGCTTTATCGCCAGATTCAGGTGCGAATGGAAGGCGGCGACAAAGAAGTGCGACTGACCACAATTTACCCTTCGCGAAAATTGTGGCGGCCCTTTCGCGATGAGTCGAGACTCAGCGTCAATTATCGCATCCGCATGCCTTACGACTCAAACCTCAAAATCAAATGTGTGGATGGTGATGTGCGTATTGAGGGCATCGTGGGACGCGAGCAGTTGCTGGTGAATTACGGCGACGTGGAAATAGATGTCCCTCACGTTTACGGTCTTCGATCCCTCCGGGCCCATGCGTGGCTGGGTTATGTGCAAAGCGATCTTCAGGGCCTGGACACGGACAGCGCCGGCTTTCGCCAGAAAGTTTGGTTCTGGAATGCCGGAGGCACGCAGGATATCGACGTCAAAGTGCGCATGGGCGGCGTATTTATTTACCGCGAGGGCGACTAGCCAGGCGACCGCTTGCCTGACAAATAACAAAGTCGTGCTTACCACAAGGCAATGCCCGCGTCTAACCGGAAGACGAGCAGGCATCGGAAATTGCTAACAACGAAAAACCTTGTAAAGGTGTGACGGAAAAATATTGGAGGAAGATATGAATAGGAACCGCATCGCTTGTGAGTTCGCAGCTTGTGTTGTTTTGCTGTCGGCCCTTTCCATACCGGCCCGGGCGGATCGTGAGATTGAGAAAACCTTGAAGCTGGATCCGGGCGGCCGCTTTGTTCTTGATTCCGACGCGGGCAGCGTGACCATTACGGGCACCAGCGAAGCGGGGGCCAAAGTGATTATTACATCCAACCGCGATGACCTGGCCAGTCTGTTTAATTTTAATTTTGAGGATGGCCCTGGGACGGCGCGCGTGACGGCGCGAAAAACCTTTCACGATTCCTGGCTCAAAAACCTCTCCATGCATTTCGAAATCAGAGTGCCCACCGCAACTCAACTCGAGCTGAAAACGGGCGGCGGGAGTATCAAGGTCTATGGCATCAAGGGCGATTCCGATTTGAAAACTTCCGGCGGCTCGGTGAACGTTTCCGATCTGGCGGGGAGGCTGAACGCGGCAACTTCGGGCGGTGGCATTTCGCTGCGGGAAGTAACCGGCGACGCCAGAGTGGGAACTTCCGGCGGCAGCATTGAAGTGGCCTCTCTCAGCGGGTCGCTTCACGGCAATACCAGTGGCGGCCCCATCCACATCTCGCGCGTGGACGGTGACGTTGATGCGGAGACTTCCGGCGGCTCCATCCATATTGAGGGCGCGGGCGGTCATGTGATTGCCAAAACTTCCGGCGGCTCGATTGCAGTTAGCTTCGATCGTGGAAATGCAAAAGGCGGGGAGTTGGAAACCTCAGGAGGCTCGGTCCACGCGGCGCTCGACCCGCGTGTAAACTTGACCCTGGACGCATCCGCTTCGGGTGGTGGCATTAGAAGTGACCTGCCGATAACGCGGGTGGGTCGGATCTCAACCTCCAGCCTCCGCGGGTCATTGGGATCGGGCGGCGCAGAGCTTCGGATCCATACGAGCGGCGGATCAATCCAAATCGCAGCCCGATGAGGCACCCTGCGCACACCGCCGGAATCTGCACAGGCGAAGTCTCTCCCCAGTCATGCGTCCGCCTCAGGCAGGACCACGGCGCGGACAATTCGTTTGAAGGGCCTTTTGAGGCTCGCAAATTATGGTGACATTTTTTCGTTGTAGCGGCGGTCTCTGAGCGCCGAAAACACGGCGGTCGGAGACCGCCGCTTCAATAGAGGTCGTCACCATAATTTGCGAGCGTGAGTAAGTGCCTGTCCGGATTCCCATTTCGGCTCGGTCCGAAGTCCCTCCATTTTCTGAGCAAAGTTTACCGTCCATTATGTTTTGCCCTTGGCAGAATTGCTTGGTGCATTGCACTTCCCCAAGGGCAAAGATTCCGCACCGGCATTCTTCGATTACTTTACACATTCCCACGTGGAAAAATTCAAAACGAAGACATAATTTCAATCTCGATGCCGCCCATTCCCTTGCTTCAAATAGATGGAGGCCTCTCAGGACAAATGAGCTGCCTAAGTTGGGGCACAGTGCGAGTTGACTTTATCATATAAGGCCTGTTATAAGAGGTATTTACGAGGTATGTTGAAATGAGGATCAACGGTTCCGTATACGATATAAGTTATTGATAATGAAAGAGTTTGTTGAGAAAGGAGAATTAAATGCCAGCTTCGTCAAGTAAAAGGCGCGCTCGCCGAACTCGCTCCGCGGCAGGTAATGGAAACGGGTCTGGACGAACTCGCGCCCGCCAGAGTGTTACGGCGAAGTCCTTTCGGGGTTTGGCGACAACAACAGCTCCGGCCAGCGCCATGACAGTTCAATCCGCGGCTGAGATGGATCGAAGCGACCCTCAATTCAAAGCGGCGCTCAAATCCTTTGGTGCGGCAACGCGTTTTTTTCACAAGCAAAACTTCAAAAAGGCTCAGGAGCTTTTTGAAGAAGTGGTCGGCAGTCCGGCTCGCGAATTGGCCGAGCGCGCAAGGGTTCATCTTGTCCTGTGCGAACAGAAATTAGGGCGGCCTGCTCCTGCTCCCAAAACCGCCGGGGAATATTACGACTTGGGAGTTGCGGAGCTGAACGCCCGTAATCTCGACCTGGCCATCGAGTACTTGAACAAGGCGGACAAATCAGCTCCCAACCACGAGCACATTAAATATGCTCTGGCCGCGGCACACGCGGTCCAACGAAATGCCGATGTCGCGCTGGAACATTTGAAAGCCGCCATCGCTCTGCGTCCCGGGAACCGCTTCCAGGTTCGCCTTGATGAAGACTTCCAACCTCTGGCCTCCGATCCTCGTTTTAAGCGCCTCATCCATGCGGAGGCTGAACAGAATTTCTGAATTGCCTCCTGCTCTCCCGGCCCACAGGCGATAGAATGTCTGTGGGCGAATTTAAATTATGAAAGTCGTGAGCATTGGCGGGGGTACAGGATTGTCGGCGCTTTTAAGGGGGCTCAAATTCCATGTCGCCGAGCCCTCGCGCCCGGCCCGGTTCGAGCCCGCCGTATCCCGCCTCACGGCTGTAGTCACGGTCACCGACGAAGGCGGAAGCTCAGGGCGCCTGCGACGCGAATTCCAGATTCCTCCTCCCGGCGACATTCGAAATTGCATGGTGGCTTTGGCGGAGGACGAGAAACTCTTTACCCGCCTTTTCAATTACCGTTTCAAGAATGGACGGAACCTTGCCGGTCACAGTTTCGGCAACCTGTTTCTGGCGGCTCTCACCAACCTCACTCATGATTTCGCCAAGGCTGTGCGCGTCTCCAGCGAAGTGCTGGCCATTCGCGGAGAGATTTTTCCCTCCACGCTTTCCGACGTGCGCTTGAAAGCCCGCCTGCTGGACGGTCGTATTCTGATTGGGGAGTCCGACATCCACAAAACCGACATCGCCATTCGCCGATTGCAGATCGTCCCCGCGCGCTGCCAGCCCCTGCCTGAAACGCTGGCTGCCATCAAGGAAGCGGACCTCATCACGCTGGGCCCGGGGTCGCTTTATACTTCGCTGATCCCCAACCTGCTGGTGCGCGGCATCCCGGAGCAGATCGCGCGCTCGAAAGCCTTGAAGGTTTACGTGGCGAACTTGATGACCCAGCCGGGCGAGACTCGCGGCTATACCGCGGCCGACCACGTGCGCGCGCTCAATGACCACGCGGGCGGAAAACTGTTTGATCGCGTGGTGATGAACGATCAGCCTATCTCTCCTGCCCTGCGCAAAAAGTATCTCGCCCAGGAAGCCGAGCCCGTGGTCATCGACCTCGGGGAAATTCGCTCGCTGGGCGTTCGCCCAATCTGCGCCAACCTGCTTGATGAGAACCGCGTTGCCCGCCATAATTCGAACCGGCTGGCCCAGCTTCTGCTCGACCTTGCCGCGCAATATTCTGGCGCTAGGAATAGAAATATATCCTAGCCGTCACTTACCAATGCCATTATTTACCGCTTGACAACACTAAATCCCTTGGGTAGCATCCCTGCGTTATTTCTCCAATCAAAGCCAAGCAACCGGTAATCGGCCTGTTAGAAAGCTGGCGAGCGCGGGACCCCCAAGGCAGTTTTGACGCCACCGAAATTCGCCGCTAAAGTCACGTATGGCGTTATTAAAGTCAGGCGCAACAGGCCCGCAGGTCACGGCATTGCAGCAACAGTTAAAGCAGCGCGGATTCGATCCCGGCCCAATCGACGGCAACTTTGGGCCATCGACAGACGCGGCCGTCCGCGCATTCCAGCAGAGCGTTGGATTGCCTGCCGATGGCGAGGTGGGCGCGAACACACTGGCGGCGCTGGCGATGCCCTCCGTCACATCCAACGTCACGCTGGACGTTGTTGCTCCCATGTTCCCCGTTACGCCGCGAGTGAACATTCAGTTTCACTTGCCGTTCGTGCTCAAGGCGCTTCTCGACGCGGCGCTGGCGGACAAGAGCATGGTGCTGATGGCGCTCTCGACCATCCGGGCGGAGACGGGAAGTTTTCTGCCCATTGATGAAGGAATATCAAAGTACAACACGAGCCGCGGCGGACATCCATGT
>DASYXZ010000066.1:0-3839 GCA_035934315.1 Terriglobia bacterium
ATTTGCCTGGGGTTCCATCCGTCTACGGGATTGATCCAGACTTGCGAGTCTCCATTGTGATTGTAAATGAAAGCAATTTCTTTACCGTCGGGCGACCAGCGCGGCCGGGAGCTTGAATCTGATCCCATCGTCAATCGGCGCGGTTCGCCGCCGGCGGTCGGGACAATCCAGATGACGTCGGTCTTTTTGTTGGCGTCGTAATCGACCGTGGTCTCCACATACGCCACCGATCGGCCGTCCGGCGAAACCTGCGGGTCGGAAATTCGTTTCACGTTCATCAAGTCTTCGAATGTGATGGGATGTCTGGCGTGGGCCTGCGTGCCGGTCAGAAAGATCACGAGGACTAGGCGCCAGTAAATGGATCTGAACATGAGGTATGCCTCCAGCGGGTTCCGATTTTGATTAGGAAGCGGAGCGAGCCCCGCCAGATGTTTCAGCACTGCTTGGCAATGTGACGCCGATTTCCTTCGCGACGGTGCGAACTACTCCCTCCAAGCTTCCGGCCTCCAGAATCTTAGAATACTCAATGCTAATGAAGTGATTATACGGATAACATATCTTTTCGGCTTGCCTGAAGGGCAGCCCGATGTTCGCCCGAAAGTAAACTAGTATTCCGAGAAGTTGTGTGCCGAAGGTTTGCTTCAAATGAAGCATGTCATAGGCCCGACCCTTGAATGCATCCGTTACAGCGGATAGGTGCTTGACCTCGAGTGCCACATGGCGCGCGCCAGTTTCGCCAACGCCGCCGACCATGCTAATCAAGATGTCTGCTTTGTGGGAAAGAGTGCCTCCGGCCGGAAGTTTGTACTCAAGCGCCCCTTCCGCCCTACAATGTGCGGAACCGAACCGGCCAGTGATATCGAATGATGCACACTTGCCTTCGCCTTGCCAAGATCCTTGGGCTCCCACGCAACCGTATAGCACTTTCATCAGCAAATCGCGGACATCGTCTTCAGTTCTCTCTGGGCACATAGTATCGGCGCATTTTCTGCTAGGCGACTTGCGTGCTCAAATGAAATCCCGATTGGAATTCGCCTTCAAGCCTGGGCATCACGCTTCAACGAATTCAGCCTGCGTTTGGGGTTCCGGGACTGGGAGACCGTCTTCGCGGAGGCCTTCGATATGCATGGTGATAGCGGAGCGAATATTTGTATGAACCTCTTCCAGGGTTGAGCCAGTGGCTATGCAACCCGGAAGGTCGGGGACATATGCGGCATAGTTGTGCTTACCCTTTTCGACGACGACCAAGTAAGTCATTTTGACTCTCCTTTCCACCCCGCCTGCTTTTGGATACTGTTAAGTGTCCCAGGTGGCAAATCATCATTGCGGTGGCCTGCGACTGTCACTCGTCCAGGGTTTGTAGGATGCTTGAATTGCCGATGGCTCCCTTTCGTCACGACCGGGCGCCAACCCTCCTGCTCCAATCGGCGGATGATATCCCTAACCTTCAAACTATACCACCTGTGCGGCGCGGTTGTAAGTCGCCGTGGGAAATGACACACGGCCTATTTATCCCACTCCGTGTGAAACACACCTTCCTTGTCGATGCGGCGATAAGTATGAGCGCCAAAATAATCGCGCTGCGCCTGCAGAAGGTTCGCGGGAAGGCGCTTCTGGCGGTAGCCGTCAATGTAGCCCAGCGTGTTGCTGAACGCTGGAATGGGCGTGCCGAGGTCCGAAGCGGTTCGCACCACCTCGCGCAAACTGTCACACGTCTTGTTGATGAGCTGGCTGAAAAAGGGATCGAGCATTAAATTCTTCAGATCCTTATTGGACTGGAAGGCGGCGCGAATGGGATCCAGCAATTTGGCGCGGATAATACACCCGCCTTTCCAGATTCGCGCGACTTCATCAAATTTCAAATTGTATTTATATTCCTGAGAGGCCAGCCGCAACTGCTCAAACCCCTGCGCGTAACAGGCGATGGCGGTAAGAGTGTAGGCCTCGCGCATGCGGGCGATGAATTGATTTTTGTCGCCGGAGAATTTGCGCGCGGGTCCCTGGAGAATTTGCGAAGCGGCGATGCGATCCTCCCGGGCGCCGGAAAGAATGCGGGCGATGACGCTGGCGTTGAGCGTGGGAATGGCCACGCCGAGATCCATGGCGTCCTGAGCCGTCCATTTGCCCGTCCCTTTTTGTTCGGCAGTGTCGAGCACCAGGTCCACCAGCGGTTTTTTTGTATCAGGATCGATCTTGCCCAGAACTACAATGCTGATTTCGACGAGGAACGAATTTAAATCGCCGCTATTCCACTGGCTGAAAATATCGCGAATTTCCGGCGAGGTAAGGCCCACGATGTTTTTGAAAACGTCATAGGCTTCGCAGATGGTTTGCATGATGCCGTACTCGATGCCGTTATGAACCATCTTGACGTAGTGGCCTGACCCGCCCGGGCCGAGATAAGTACAGCACGCGCCGTCACTGGTCTGGGCGGACATTTTGGTGAGCAGTGGTTCAAGGTGGCGATACGACTGTTCGTTTCCACCCGGCATCAGGCTGGGGCCGCGCAGCGCGCCTTCTTCCCCACCACTCACTCCCATCCCGAAAAACCGCAGCCCGGTGGTGTCGAGGTCTTTGGCGCGGCGCTCGGTATCTTTGTAGTACGAGTTCCCGCCATCGATCACAATGTCGTCCTTTTGCAGCACCGGCTTTAAATCGCCGAGCACCGCGTCCACGGGCTTTCCTGCCGGAACCATCATCCAGATGCGCCGCGGCGTTTCAAGAGCCCCCACAAATTCGGTGAGCGAATTCGTGACCACAAACTTCTTGCCGGCGGTTTGCGCCGCCACGTCAGCCGTTTTCTTTTTGTCCAGGTCAAAGCCCGCCACGGAAAAACCTTTGCTCTCGGCATTGAGCCCCAGATTCTTGCCCATGACGCCCAGTCCGATAATCCCAAGATGTTGTTTGCTCATGATTGTGTCCTTTTATTGTTAATGATGCTCTTGGATTGACCTCGGGAAGAATACCAGAAACACCCCCCCATTGGATGCGCTAATATTGCGCTAATATATTGACCTCTTGACTGCCCTCGGATATATAATGCAGCCGGTATCCGAAAAACCTGCGACTGGATTGAATCCGTAATGGAGGGCAAACTCCTTGGCCGGTGAAACCGCGACGCCATCTCCGAAAGCGCCTATCAGCCCGGCGCAACTTGACCAGCTTTGCATCAACACCATCCGCATGCTTTCCGTGGATGCGGTCCAGAAAGCAAACTCCGGCCATCCGGGATTGCCGATGGGCGACGCGGCTCTGGCCTATGTGCTCTGGACGCGCTTTTTGAAATTCAATCCGCACAATCCCAAGTGGCCCAATCGCGACCGCTTTGTTCTTTCCGCCGGCCACGGTTGCATGTTGCTTTACAGTTTGCTGCACCTGACAGGTTACGATCTGCCGCTTGACCAAATCAAGCAATTCCGGCAATGGGGCAGCTTAACGCCCGGGCACCCGGAGTACGGTCTGACGGCGGGTGTTGAAACCTCCACCGGACCGCTGGGGCAGGGCATCAGCAATTCTGTGGGGATGGCGATCGCGGAAAAATATCTGGCCACACTTTTTAACCGGCCCGGCCACGAGATCATCAACTACAAGATTTACGGAATCTGCAGCGACGGCGACTTGATGGAGGGCGTCTCCGCCGAAGCAAGTTCGCTGGCCGGATTTCTGGGACTCAACAATCTTATTTTTTTGTATGACAACAATCATATTACCATTGAAGGCTCCACCGATATCGCCTTCAGCCAGGAAGATGTTGGCAAACGTTTTGAAGCCTACGGATGGTTTGTCCAGAGCCTTCCTGACGGCAACGACCTGGAAGCTGTAGACCGCGCGCTCCGTGC
>DASYXZ010000071.1:0-10725 GCA_035934315.1 Terriglobia bacterium
TGATTCGAAGCCTGATGATTTGTTGGCGGCGATTGGGCCTTCCATCCGGGCGTGTTGCTATGAAGTGGGCGATGAAGTGGTGAACGCATTTTGCGGTCGCTACCCGAAGGGGGAAGATTACTTTCGCGCCGCTCCCCACGATAAAGTGGAGGAGGAGATCGCCCGACGGTATCCCCTGCTTTTCCTTTCCAAAAAGCCTCCAGGCCACGGGCCGGACACGCATCCGACCTTGCACCTTGACCTTGTTGCCGTCGCCCGTGATCAACTTCGCAGGGCCGGCGTCGACGACGCAAAAATTCAAGTGGCGGATTTCTGCACGGCTTGCCGAACCGACCTTTTCTTTTCTCATCGCAAAGAGGGTGGCGGGACAGGGCGGATGATGGCGGTGATTGGAATCAAGAAGAGATGTCTATAGTTGATGTTCGATAGCTGAAAGAAAGTATGAGCAGAACTTGTTTGACTGTGAACTATCGAGTATAGACTATTAACAATCTTTCACCGCCCCCTCCAGCATCAATTGCCCGCACGCGCCCATAATGTCCTGGCCGCGGGAGACGCGAATAAACGCGGGAACGTGACGGTCCGCAAGCGTCTGCTGGAACGCCAGAACGCGCTCGAGGGGCGGAGAGCGGTAGGGCAATTCAGGGCCGGAGTTGTAAGGGATCAAATTGATCTTTGCAGAAATGCCGCGGACGAGTTCCGCCACGCGCGCGGCGTCGGCATCCGAATCATTCAATCCGCCCAGCAAAACGTACTCAAAGGTCAGCCGCTCACGCGGCCGCAGGGGATACTCCCGACAAGCGCGCAACAAATCCCGCAGGGGATATTTTCGATTGATGGGCATCAGAGCGGTGCGTTGCTCATCCGTGGATGCGTTCAGGGAAACGGCCAGACGCGGGCGGAACTTCTCGCGCGCCATGTCATAAATGCGCGGGATAATTCCGGAAGTCGATACGGTGATGTGGCGCAGCGCCAGAGCGGCGCCCGCGGAGTCGGCGAGAATCTCAACCGCTTTCATCACCGGCGCATAATTCAACAGCGGCTCGCCCATGCCCATAAAAACCACGTTCAGGCGCGCCCGCCGGGGAATATGCTGCGCCACGGCCAGGGCCAGAACCTGCCCTACGATTTCACCCGCCGTCAGGTTTCGCTTTGCCCCCAGAATTCCTGTAAAACAAAACCGGCAATCCACAGCGCAACCCACCTGGCTGGAAATGCAGAAGGTCGTTCGGTTCTCTTCCGGCATGTAGACGGCTTCCACTTGCTCGCCGTCCTCGAGCGTCAGAAGATAACGGATGGATCCGTCGCGAGATAAAATTTCGCGGTCGATTCGTGGATGGCGGATGCTGTAATGGGCGGCGAGATATTCGCGGAACTTCGCGTCCAGGTCGGTGAACCCGGTCCAGTCCTGCTCGCGCCGCGCGTACAGGCCCTGGTAGATTTGCCGGCCTCGAAAACGTGACTGGCCGCAACCCACCGCCACATGTTCAAGCTCGCTACGCGTGAGGCCAAGAAGATTTTTCTCGTGCGCTACAGTTGTCGGCATCGGAGCGGCTCAAACAATCGTAACACTTGCGGGAACGGCACCGCAAGACGCGACAGCGTAGGAAAGTGATGTCATTTGAGAGACGCGGACACCGGCAGGTGGAGTCATTCCAAGTTTTGCGGGAATGACCTTTCATCTCTATATTATTTTATATCATCAACCCGGCTCCGTCACGGGATGATCTTTTTTATGAAGTGGAAGCGGCTTTTTTTCTTGGCGTGGATCGGCGTATCAGGCGAAGAATTACTTTCCGGCTTGCCTGAACCTGACCCGGCCTGCGGCGCTTTGTCTTTTTTCTGAGGATCAGGCGCAGTTTTGGGTGAAACTCCAGTACCCTGCGGTTTCGTTTCTGCCGGCTTGTCGGACTTCAACGAGCTATCGTTCACTTGCTCAACCGAAATTGCATTGCCCCCCATTTCCGGCGCCGTCTTCGCGGCTTCGACCGTCCCCGGCTTCTCACCCAGGCGTACCGGGCCGTGCCGGGTGGCGCTGACGTTGGGAGAACTGGAAAGCATTCCAGTCACCTTTCCCATCAGGTCAAGGTGGCGGCGGTGGGACGCATCCGCCCTGGCACGCGCCATCATGGCACGCGTGGGATGGGGAATGGGCTCATGCATCGCAGAAAGGCGATCCTTGGCATCGCTCACCAACGGGCTGAGAGGATAGTCGGTAATCAACTCAGCATAATAATTGGAGGCCTCTTTGGGAATTTTCAGCCGCTCGAGCGTCTGGCCCAGATACCACAGCGCGCTGTCCGCCTGGCTATAATTGGGATAGCGATCGGCGATTTCCTGGAAGCGCGAGCGGGCCGCACGATTCGCTTCCTTCATATAATAGTACTGCGCGATCCTGTAATCACTCTCGCCCAAAACTTCCTGCACTTCACGCAGTCGCGCCTTGGCGCGCGGCATTATCCTGCTGTCAGGATACTTGAGCAGGAATTCTTTGAACTCGGCTTCGGCCAGGCGTGCTTCCGTACGGTCGCGGTCCGGTTTGTTCATCAGGCGGAAGTGAGCCATGGCGGCGCGGAACTGCGCTTCCGGAGCCTCTGGCGCGGTGGGGAAAAAAGTTTGGAAATCTTTGTACTCCGACTCCGCCTGAGTCAACCCGGAGACTCCGCCCTCGCTGTAATAGGAATCCGCAATGGCCAGTTTCGCTTTAGCCAGGAATTCGCTGTCGGGATATGTGTTCAGGAGGGTTTGCAGGGTGAGCCGGCCCACGTCATACCGCCCGTGCTCGATGTCATTCATTGCGCGTTCGTACAGAATCTTGTCCGGCTGGTCTCCGGCGGCAACTGGCCCGGGCAAGTTGCTGTTTGCTTTGTGCCGGTTCACCAGGCCGCAGCCCGCCTGCCCGAGAACGAGGAGGGTCACGATACTCGCGGCTGCCAGAAATCGTTTTACAGTTGGTTTTTCCATTGGCATCAAGTGGCAGTTGCCCGCCGCTCGCATGAAACCTCCACTCTCTGAATAATACCCATGCCGCCTTTAGACTCTTGAAGTTTCAGACGCCGATGCTGCCAGACGAATCCACTCAACCAGCCGGGCTTGGGGGTTCTCATTATCAAAGATGGCCGAACCGGCCACCAGGATGTCCGCCCCCGCTCGAATAAAACTTTCCAACCGGTCGAAGGTGACGCCACCTTCAACCTGAATGGCAAACTTCAGGCGGCGTTCCTCCCGCAGGCGGGCCACGGCACGCACTTTATCAAACGACCCGGAAACAAAAGGCTGTTCCTTTATGCCCGGGTCGGCGGCCAGAACCGTCAAAAAGTCCAGTTGCCCCAGCGCGTCCGCCACCGCGTCCAACGAAGTCGAAGGATTAAGAGACGCGCCGGCCTTTGCTCCGCGCGCTCGAATTATTTCAAGAACCCGGTGCAGGTTGGTCGTCGCTTCAGGATGAACTGAAACTCTGTCCGCGCCCGCATCCACAAATTCTGCCGCATACCGCTCCGGCCGCTCGACAAGCAAATGGACATCCAACACCAGGTCGGTGGCGCGGCGAACGCTTTTCACCACTGGCTGGCCCGCCGTAATACCCTGCACAAAATGGCCGTCCACCACGTCCAGGTGAACCATGGGCGCGCCCGCTGCCTTTATCAATTCAAGCGCCTCGCCCAGCCGCGCGAAGTCCGCCGCAAATAATGAAGGCGCAATGAATGCCATATAAGAGCAATGGGAACGCCACGTGAAACCACCGCAAGAGGTGGCGCGCCCCCCTCGAGACGCACTTTCAAGATTAACACAACCCTGGCTGCCCGCTCGGTGCGAGAGATTAAATATTTTCGTTCAATGGAGATATTGGTTCGCTTGCGATTGGGAAATAGAGCAAGGAAAGCTTTGCTCTCAGTATTCATGGCCGCTGATTCAGGTGGTTGAGCTGAGCAGATGCGATATGACGTCGGCGGCGCTGTAGTGGTATTCGTCCGGCCTCAGAAAACGGACAATTCCGCATAAATCGTCGCCGGTGGTCACAAGGCCATTTTCAATATACTTGCCGCTTCTTACCTGGGGATGCCCGATGTTTGCAACCAGTGCGTTGCAGATGCATTTGCGTCCCTCGGTATCCTCTGCTTTACCCCCCTTAGCGACATAAACGCTAACAGGCTCTCCGGGACAGCGGTAATCAATAGTGCCGTCAGCTTTTTTGTAAGCCTCGCGCAAGTACCCAAGATCACAAATCCGAGGGCGCGACAGGTAGACTTCCTGCTGGGAAAGCGAGCCTTCGAGCTGGGCTACCTTAAAAGGAAAACCTGTGGGCGAGGCCTTCGGATCAGTAAATACCCGGGCAGTTCCTCTAGCCGCTTTTCGCAGGAGTGCTTCCTTGTAGTCTTTCCTCAAGTCTGACTCGTCAGAGAATGCAAAGGCGGTTCCTACTTGCACGCCCGCAGCTCCGTTGTCTTGCGCCTCGCGTAGCTTCTCTGGCGTGCCGTATCCTCCCGCCAGCCAAAACGGGAGTCCCAGTTTACGAATTTTTTCGAGATCAACCTGATCACGTTCTCCGTAGATGGGCTCACCCAGTTCGTTAAGCTGGAGCTTCCCGCGCGGCGGCGCATTGTGCCCCCCGGCAGTGGGCCCCTCAACAACGAATCCATCCACCCTGCCATTGGCCTTCCTTTCAAGAGTCACTGCTAATGCATCTGCGGCAATGATCGCAATAAACTTTGGCCGGGTCAGCGGGGGAAGGTTTCCCGGGATAAATTCCCGTGGATCAAAACTCATGTTGGTGTCGTCACTGGCCAACGCGCCCGTGACATGCAGAGGATAAGTTGCGCCGTCGTGATTCACAAAATGGTCCAACACGGCGGGGATCTTGATGGGGATACCCGCGCCCATCAGAACATATCTGACGCCAGCCAGCATGGCTCCATAAATCGAAGGCAAGTGGGGGATCTGGATTTTCTCCAGGTAGTTAATGCCAACCGGATTGTGGTGACCTTCGCGGGCGAGAAAAACCTCTACAAAATTGCTCACCATGCAGAGTGCGCTCAATTCGCGGGCATCGTCTTTGCAATGCATAGGGAGGAGCCGGTACGACTGGCCCGGCAACTTGCCGCCCGGAATGTAGTATTTCTGACAAATGCCCTCCGCCAACTCAGGAACAGGAAAATGTTCCAGCCCGCGGCGCATGTGCCCGCCCGGGTCGCCGTCTTGCAGCCGCCGGACCAGAACCTGGTCCAGCGCCGTGCCGGATATAACTCCGAGTTGCCCTTGTTGCGAAACCGCCCGCGCCAGCCGCCAGCTCGATACGCCGACGCCCATCCCGCCCTGAATGATCACTGGAAAATTGCTCATCAATGGGGTTTCAATCCGCCTGACCGGAGGGAGAATTCTTCTTCTCAGGACTTGCTTGGATTTTTCTGAAATTTAGAATGGCCTAAGCCCCTCTTCAATTCTATACAGTTCGCAACTCCCTTCGCTGTGACAATGGTCACAGGAATTGATGATTTAAGCGAGCTATCCCTCAGGTATTAATAACAATTATTGGCAGACGGGCTGTCCCGTAGAATTTGCATTCACCAAACTCTGCGGGACTCCGTTCTGGTGGATCGAAAAAATTCCACTCGACAACTTAAATCGCCCGCCCAACTCTTAATTCGACGAGCTGGCCTTTTGATTCTTAACCTGCAGCTCGTTTACGACCTGCTGAACATTTGGGACTGCAGCCGCCACCTGTTCGGCCTGCGCCCGCGTGGATTCAGAGTTGACCTTGCCGGTCAGCGTGGCGACGCCGCTTTTGACTGTGTAATTGACGCTCTTCTGAAGCTTATTTGGGATAAGAGCAGCATCCAGGTTTTTCTCGATACCCTTATCCAAATCCGAGTTCATCGCCTTGGCATCACTTTCGCCGCCTGGCGGAATCACCGCAATCTGGTCCGCCACAACCTGTGCGCCCGCGAGGGACTTGGCAATGGATTCAGCCTGGGACTTGTCAGCTTCGCTGCCAACTTCTCCACCCAGGGTTACCACGCCCTTATCCAGATCCTGACTAACTGTGACGGTTTTGAGGCCGGCATCATCCAGTGATTTTCGGACGCTGTCAGAAACATCGGGCGACTTCGTGGAAGTCCCTTAGCACCCCATCAAAGCCCCCACTGCAAACAGCGTGAGCAAAGTTACGGATAATCTGAGTATCTTCATATTTCTCCTTTGATCCAGAATTTATTATTTCAGCGTGGCCTCTCGATAGAGCCAACCGCCAGCCGTCCACTCATTTCAGGCCCAGATCGCCCTTGTCTGTTCTGGGCTGGAGGGTCTTGCGGGTTTTTCGGCCGTTTTATCGGCCTCTTTGACTTGCTGCCAAATCTAACCTGCCTCTCCGTTGGAACCTGTCCCAAACGTTTGACTTCTGAGGGCAGAGCTTGGATTCATCTAACTTTATGGCTCTTGTCTATCGTTTATGATCCGCCTTATACGGCGGTGAAGCGCATGGTCCTTTCCGATCTTTTTTCTTTCACGCCTGCCGGCTGGCGGCAGAGGGCGTGCCAGGTATTGCTTTGCCGGAGGGTCTACCTAGTCATCATTTTGGGCGAAAAGGGGATCTGCGATTGGCCGCTACTTGAGCAGAGGCAAAGTGACGATGGAAAAAGAGGAGGTAGGGCAGAGATTGGATTCATCAGAATGCGTGATTGGGCTATGGGCCCACTTTACCGCATGACCATCAAGTTCTTAAGGTGCATGAAAATCCGCGTGCTCGGTAAAAACTTAGCTGATGGACTTCGTGAATAACGGCGCCACCAGGTCGACCAGTGAAACGTGGCTATAGAGGCTTGTTACTCTTCGCACGTAATCGATGGTTTCCGGGAAGTTCGGAACCCCCCCTCGGCGAAGGACGGCATTCGGGCCCGCATTGTAGGCCGCTGCGGTAAGGGCCACGTCGCCTGAAAAGAGATTGAAAAGGTGTTTCAAATAGGCCACGCCTCCGGCGATATTTTGGCGGGGATTAAAAGCATTTTTCACTCCAAATCGGCGCGCTATCTCCGGCATTAATTGCATCAGTCCCTTGGCGCCCTTGTGCGAGACGGCGTTTGTGTTATACGCAGATTCAACCTTAATGATAGCCTGCACGAACTGCGGATCCACCCGGAACTGGTTGGCCGAAACCGACACCATGCTGTCTATCTCGGCCGCCGATGGAGCGGGATAAAAGTGGGCAGCCCGGCGGGCATTCCTTCTTTGCGCAAGTCTCAACTCATTCTTTCGGCCATACAACGATCTTGCGTACGGAGTCAGCCGTGCTTGGGCTGCTCCTACTGAAAGCCATGATGCCCCGATGACCACCATGAATCGTAGTATGCGGTTTTTCAGTTTAAGCCCTCCATATCAACCACGCTCACACTTCTTTTCGGCGCGTGAAGTCGAGACCCTTAATTTACGAGTGGTTTAATTTGCCCTGATGCGGGGTTTAAAATTCCGTAAAGCAAGCTTCTAATTTGCCCTAATCTGAGGTTTATTTTTCCCTATTGTAGGATGACCGGAAACGGCAAAGGATGCCCGCCTGTCAGGTTTATATTCTTGTTGTTTAAATGCTTGAACCAAGGTGGTTGGCGAAGGGCTTGGTTCTCCATGCCCAGCGATTTCTGCTTCGGCACATGACGAACCCTAAAATGTAGGATTTGGATGCTGTCGCATCCCATGGGAGCTTGACCATTCAGAAATCAAAAAGGTTTCTTCAACCTTTGGACCTTAACCTCTCTTCAAAGGCGATTTGAATTCGCAGGCGCTCCCGCGCGCGCTTTTTGTTGCCATACCATGTTCTCCAGCCGACCCCCATCACAATAATGGCCAGGCAGGATTCCACAAATACTTTTTCTCCATCGAGAGGATCGATCGGGGTCGGCTTCAGGGTCGGGTCGGTCAATATGCCGTGAAGGAACAGGCTGGCGGCCGCGGCATAAGTTAGATAATGAAGGCGTTTCCAAAGTGGACGCCCGAGCTCAATGCGATAAATCGAAGTGACAATAATCATCAGGAGCAGATAAAGCGCGACTGCGCCTATCGTGTTTTCCAGCGGCTGCTGCGGCGACCAGAGGGGAAAAGCAATATCCATCACTCGAAATGCGGGTTGATCGGAAAACAGAAGCGGGAGTGGGTGGAGCAGGGTTGTTCCCAGGGTGATATAACCAGTCCAGCGGTGCAGCCGAAAAATGTCAAAGCGCCGATGAGGCCAGAAGCGGACAGGGCTGTAGCGCCCCCAAATCATCAGGCCAATGCAAATATTGAGCGTGGCAAAGAAGACTGCAACCAAGCCAACGTCAGCGGATAAATCAAGCACGGTTACAGGAATAAGAATTCTCCTTGCCCGCCGGACCTGATGCTGCCAAGCCGGACCAGATTCAGAACACTGTTTTTACTTTTACGGGTGCAACTCCGTAACCCTGTTCGCAAAGACGCAGGCATTCTAATGAGACGACAAAACGTTGTCGAGCGTTACAGTTTTTTGTGGGGAAAGCACCTGGTGTCTTCCCCTCGCCTGGCGAGCTAAAAAAAACTTCAGCGGGATCCTTACCGCAACTTTGGGGTGAAACTATCGGGACGCTTTAATCGTCTTTGAATAACGGGCTGAGAAGCGGACAACATGGCTGCGCCCTGGTGAATCAAAAGCCATTGAAGACTCCGACGCAACAGGGAAATTCTGTTTTCCGTGTTGCGCTCTCCGTGTGGCCGACCTATGATAAGCTGCTTTTCCACGGCCGTTTCACTGCACAGAAACTGTCGGGGCCTTCCAACAAAGGAGAAACATCAATGCCGTCATTTCGCTTCCGTTTTTTCCTGGTCTTCATCGCGCTCATGTTGGCGGGATTGGGTGTGGTGCCTGCCCAGTCCCCGCCGACAATTGACTTGACAGTGGATGCAACGCAAGCGCCGGATATGATTATCCGCACGCGGCAAGTTATGCCCGTGAACCCCGGCCCGCTGACCCTTTACTACCCCAAGTGGATTCCTGGCGAGCACGAACCTTCGGGGCCAGTGGGCAACGTGGCGGGGCTTAAGTTCATGGCGAATGGGAAAACGATCCCTTGGCGCCGCGATTTGCTTGATGTGTTTACCTTCCATTTGGACATACCCGCGGGCGCGGATTCTCTGGAAGCGACTTTCGAGTATCTCGAGCCCTCAGGCGGCCCTTACAGTGGCGGCGCTTCCGCAACGGACAAACTGGTGATAATCAGTTGGAACCAGGACCTGCTGTATCCCGCCGGAGTTCCCGCGGCGGACATTACCTGCAAAGCGACGCTGCGGCTGCCGCAAGGTTGGAAGTATGGAACGCCGCTGCCCGTCGAAACCGCAACGGACAACCAGATCACATTCAAGCCCGTGACCTTGAACCGCCTGGTGGACTCACCCGTGATTGCCGGCGAATACTTTCGCGCCGTGGATGTGACGCCGCCCGGCGAGCCGATCCACCATGAGATTGATATCGTGGCTGACAGCGCGACCGCGCTCGATATGACTCCGGAGCAGCAGAAGAAATTCACTAATCTTGTCGCACAAACGGGCAAGCTGTTTGGCTCCCGCCATTATCGCGACTACCATTTTCTGTTGACACTTAGCGATCACGTGGCCCATTTCGGCCTTGAGCACCACGAGTCCAATGACAGCCGCACCGCGGAACGCGCGTTGCTGACGCCCGCTGGGCAGCGCGGAGTGGGCGGCCTGCTCTCGCACGAATTCGTCCACACCTGGAATGGAAAGTTTCGCCGCCCCGCAGACCTGAGCACGCCCGAATTCGAAACGCCCATGAAGACTGATCTGCTGTGGGTCTATGAGGGCCTTACTGATTTCCTGGGGCCCCTGCTGGCGGCGCGGAGCGGTCTGTGGACTCCGGAGCAGTACCGCGACAATCTTGCTTCCATTGCCGCCCAGCTTGGGCCCGGACGTCCCGGCCGCACCTGGCGGCCCCTGCAAGATACCGCGGACGCGATACCCGGCATGTTTCGCGGCTACGGAGGCTTTGGCAACTGGAAGCGCGGCGCGGATTATTATCCCGAGGGCGATTTGCTCTGGCTGGAGGTTTCCATGATCATCCAGCGCGAGAGCCATGGGAAAAAGTCCCTCGAGGATTTCTGCCATCTTTTTCACGGCGGTCCCAACAACGGACCGGAGCTGAAAACCTATACTTTTGACCAATTGGTTGAGGCCCTCAATTCCGTGGTGCCTTATGACTGGGCAACTTTCTTCCACGAGCGCCTGACATCTACTTCTCCCCAAGCCCCCGTCGGAGGTATTGAGTTGGGTGGCTGGAAAGTGGAATACAACGACAAGGCGCCCGAAGGTGGAGGGCGTGGCGCCGGTCGTTTTGGAGGTGGGGAGGATGCGACCTACTCTCTCGGCTTGCGCCTGGGCAGCGATGGCACTGTTCAGGACTCAATCGTGGGTGGGGTGGCTTACCAGGCCGGCATCATGCCTGGCATGCGCGTGATGGCCATTGACGACCGCGCTTTCACGCCAGACTTGCTTGGCGATGTGGTGAAGGCAAGCAAGACCAGCTCACAGACTATTCGGTTTCTTACCTTGAATGAGGATTACTACAAAACTTATACCCTCAATTACCAGGGCGGCCCGCGGTACCCGCACCTGGTCCGCGAGGAAGGCAAGCCTGACCTGCTCGATGACCTGGCGAAGCCGCTCCCGTAGCCAACTCTGAAACCGCGATGCCGTGTTTGAAATGGCTACGGGCAA
>DASYXZ010000093.1:0-2805 GCA_035934315.1 Terriglobia bacterium
CTTCGGGGTTTGGCGATTGCGAATAGATTGACCAGGGAAGCATGGTGCCGCGGGACGGAGTTGAACCGCCGACGCCAGCCTTTTCAGGGCTGCGCTCTACCACCTGAGCTACCGCGGCACGTGTTAATCATTCTGTGGGGAATTTAATTTCCTGTCAAGAATCGCGATTTGGGGAACAACTCGTTTCATCTTCTTTTTTGCTGGAGGCGCAAGCCTGGAATAGCAAAACCCTCGCAATTGCCGGAGAGCTTGCGCATTCAAATCATTAAAGCCGTTCTGGCAATATCGCATCACATTCTTCCCGGAAAACTCTGTGATATACTCCGTTCGTTGTATCCTTGAACCCTACTCACATGAAAAATTGTCCCACCTGTCAAACGCCCTATCCCAATAACTTCCAGGTCTGCCCGCAGGACGGCGCCTCGCTGGTTGAGTTTGGGATGTGGGCGGATGGAGCGGTGATTCGCGGCAAGTATCGCATCCTCGGTAAAGTGGGGCAGGGCGGCATGGGCGCGGTATACAAAGTTATGCATGTGGCTTTTGACGAACTTCACGCGTTGAAAGTAATCAACCCCAGCCTGATGGGCGACGAGCTTTTCGTCAAGCGCTTCCGGCATGAGGCCGTGATCACGCGAAAGCTCCGGCATCCGAACGCCGTGCGTGTGGACGACATTGACGAAGCTGAAGACGGCCGCCCCATCATCCTGATGGAGTACATCGAAGGGCAAAGCCTGAAGAAGTTGATTCAGGATCAGGGCGCCCTGCCGGTGCCGCGCGTCTGCTCCATTATCAAGCAGGCGGCGGCGGCGCTTGAGGCTGCGCACAATCTCGGCATGATTCACCGCGACATCAAGCCGGAAAACATTGTCCTTGTGGCGGGACCTGAGGGCGAGGTGGTGAAAGTCCTCGACTTCGGCATTGCCAAAGTCAAGGAGGCTCGCGCCAGCGAATCCGCGGGGATGACGCTTACCGGGACTGGAGTGGTGATTGGCACGCCGCAATACATGTCCCCGGAACAGGCCATGGGCAAGCGGGGTGATGAGTTGGATGGCCGGTCAGATATTTATTCACTGGGCGTGGTCATGTACCAAATGCTCACCGGCGATTTGCCTTTCAAAGCGGACACAACAATGGCGATGCTGCTGGCGCACATGCAGACGCCGCCCACTCCCATCCGAACCATTCATCCGGAATTGCAGATCCCGGACGCCGTCGCGAATGTGGTGATGAAAACTCTGGAGAAGGATCCCAGCTTGCGGCCGCAAAGCGCGCGAGCCCTGATCACGGAAATTGAGAATGCCGAGAAACGGGCAGCTCCTCTAAACGAGACGCGCGTGCTCAATTCGTCGGGAAGTTATTCGCCGGAGGACTCGGCGCGAAGGCTCAGAGAAGCTCTCCAGACACCGAAACCACGCGCGGCTCAACGCCCTGTGCCCGGTGGCATCGGTGAAAGACCTTTGGCGCCTGTTGTTTCGGTTCCTGCTCCGCAGCCCGCTCGGGCCACTCCACCTGCGGCAGCCACGCCGCGTCCGGCGCCGGCAAAGGTTGAGCCTCCGCCGATGTTCAGGGCTGCCGAGCCCAAAAAATCCAGGACAGGCCTCTGGGTCGCGATGGGCGTTCTGGTGATATTGCTCGTCGGGGGCGGACTGTACGTTATCTCAAGAAATCTGCCTACCGAGCCGGCGAATTTATCCTCAAGCCCAACCGCCACGCCCGGCGGGACTCCAGTGGAAAGGACCTCCGCAGGTTCAACCGGAAATGAAGGCAAGACGGAGCTGCCGAACGCGGCGGGATCGCCATCAGCCTCGGAAACTGCGAAGCCGGGCTCACAACCGGAGGCTCAGCAGCTCAACCAAGGGACTTCGCCTAACCTTGCGAACACTAGCGAAACACATGTGCAGGAAAGGCAAGCCGCTGCCATAAAAGAAAAATCCGAGCGGGAGCTGCGCGCTGAGCGCCGCCAGGCTATGAAAGCGGAAAAATCGGCGCCGCTGAAACCTGCCGTTGACCCTGCAAAAATTGCCGGGGCGATCAAGTTGGGTGATTTCTATTTTGACCGCGGCGAGTATGACAGCGCCATCAGCGAATATCAGCGAGGCTTGAGCTTTGACCCGGCGAACTCCACGCTGTCAGGCAGGTTGGACCGCGCGCAGAAAGCGAAGGCCGCGGAAAGCCGCGTGTTGCATTAGTTGGATGAGGGCTTTTGTAGTCGCGGATTTTCTCTGCCCGGAGAGCGCCGCTACAGCGAACCAATGTCAAAGTCACCTTGACGAGGAAAATTCCGCGGGCTATAAAATAAGATTGTGAAGGCGTCAGTCTTGTCAAATATTTCCCGTCTGTTAATCAGGCTCGCAAATTACGGTGACGCCGGTTACTGTGGCGGCGCTGTCCTCAGCGCCGAAAGACGCCGGTGGGGACACCGGCGCTACAACAGAAGTTGTCACCCAAATTTGCGAGCCTCAGTAAATCGCCGGGTCGTCCTGAATGCGGGCGCGATTGTAATAGCGCTAATTTTTGCCTCCACGTTGTTTGCTTCCCGTGCAGCACAAGAATCCCACAAGCCGCTTTCCAAGAAAGATGTTATCGAGCTGTTGGAAGGCGAGGTGGCGCCCGCGCGCGTGGCAGACGTTGCCCGGAAAGAGGGCATCACGTTTCAGATGACATCCGACACGGAAAAAGAACTCCTGAATGCCGGCGGCAACGACGATCTCTTGAAAGTTCTGCGGCAATTGGCGCCCAAGCAATCCGCCGCTGAGTCGCCTGCTTCTTCCAGCAGCGAGACTGGGTCGGGCGCTCCCACCCTGC
>DASYXZ010000021.1:0-5102 GCA_035934315.1 Terriglobia bacterium
TTATCCTGGCGACCGGGGGCATTAAAAATTGGCCTGCATTCTGTGACAATGCCCGCTTCCCTCGCGCGCCCACTAAATGGAGTTGCCCCATGAAAGTTGGATTGTTCACCGCACTGTTTGCCAAACTGAGCCTGGATGATGTGATTAAGAAAATCAAACCTCTCGGAATTCGTACGGTCGAGTTGGGGACTGGAAATTATCCCGGCGACCCGCACGTGAAGCTTGACTGGTTGAGCGCGCCGGCAAAACTCAAAGAGTTCAAGCAAAAACTCGACGGCCAGGGCATCACCATCAGCGCCCTGAGTTGTCACGGCAATCCTCTCCATCCCAACAAGAAATTCGCCGAGGCCAACGCGGAGGTCAGCCGGAAGACAACGCTGCTGGCGGAAAAACTGGGCGTGGCAAACGTGATTGATTTTTCCGGATGCCCAGGCGATTCCGACAATGCGAAATTCCCCAGTTGGTCGCCCACGCCGTGGCCTCCTGACTTCGGAGAGCTGTTAAAATGGCAGTGGGAAAAGAAAGTGATTCCCTACTGGAAAAAGCGCGCCAAGTTTTCTGAGGATCACGGCGTGCGCGTGGCCATTGAGATGCACCCCGGCTTCGCCGTCTATAACCCCGAAACCATGCTCAAACTGCGCGCCGCGGCCGGACCCGCGATCGGATGCAACTTCGACCCCAGCCACATGTTTTGGCAGGGCATCGATCCCTGCGCTGCCATCCGGGCGCTGGGTGAGGCGGTGTTTCACGTTCACGCCAAGGACACACGGATGTACGAAGCGAATTACAAAGTGAACGGCGTGCTTGATACAAAACCTTACAGCGATGAAAAAAATCGCGCTTTCCTTTTCCGCACCTGCGGCTATGGTCACGACACGGATTTCTGGTGTGACATGATCTCTACACTCGAAATGGTGGGTTATGACGATGTGCTTTCCATCGAGCACGAGGACAGCTTGATGTCCACTGAAGAAGGTCTAAGCAAGGCGGCTGCTTTCCTGGGACAGATCGTAATTAAGGAAAAGCTGAAAGAGATGTGGTGGGCCTAGATTTAATTGGGCCATTGGGTGATTGAGCGATTGAGTGATTGAAAGAAAGGGAACCTTCGTTCATACAATGGCTCAATTCCTCAGCTTATCGCACAACTCGATAGGAGAAAGGATCGATGAGCGACGTAAACATTGCATTGATTGGATATAAGTTTATGGGCAAGGCGCATTCGAACGCCTACCGCCAGGTCAGCCATTTCTTTCCGGGCAAACTCACGCCGCGCATGAAAGTGATCTGCGGACGCGACCGTGCCGGAGCGGAAGCGGCGGCGAAGCAGTTTGGATGGGACGAGGTGGAGACCGACTGGCGCAAAGTTGTAGAGCGACGCGATATCGACGTGATCGATATCTCGACGCCGGGAAATCTGCACCACGAGATGGGCATCGCTGCGGCCCAAGCCGGCAAGCACATTATCTGCGAAAAACCGCTGGCCAACACGCTGGCGGAAGCGAAGGACATGCTCCGCGCCGTTGAACGCGCAGGCGTGAAGCACATGATCATGCACAACTACCGGAAAATTCCCGCCGTCGCCTTCGCCAGGAAATTGATTGAGGGCGGAAAAATCGGCGATATGTATCATTATCACGGCGCGTATTTGCAGGACTGGATCATGGACCCGAATTTCCCTTTGGTCTGGCGCCTCGAGAAAAAATTCGCGGGCAGCGGGGCGCTGGGCGATATCGGGGCGCACGCCATCGACTTGGCGCAGTATTTAAACAGCGACATTCAGGCGGTCGTGAGCCATGTGACAACTTTCATCAAAAAACGCCCGCTGGTGGGAGGCGGAGCGGGCTCGTGGGGCGCAAAAGGCAGCAAGGGCAAAGGCCGCGTGACGGTGGATGATGATGCCAATTTCCTCGCACGCTTTAAGAACGCAAGCGCCGGAGTATTTGAGTCATCCCGATTCTGCGGTGGTCGAAGGAATTACAATACGTTTCAGGTTTATGGAAGCAAGGGCAGCCTGGCGTTCAATCTCGAGCGAATGAACGAATTGGAATTCTACGACCGGACGGAATCCGCCGCCGACCAGGGCTTTAAAAATATTATTGTCACTGAAGGCGCTCACCCCTACATCGGCAACTGGTGGCCGCCCGGACACATCATTGGATACGAGCATACTTTCGTCCATGCGATCCACGATTTCCTGACGTGTCTCGAAAAAGACAAAATGCCATCGCCGAATTTCCGCGATGGCGTAAAAAACCAGGCGGTGCTCGACGCCGTTGAACACTCGGCAAAGACGCGCAGGTGGGAAAAAGTGAAGTAGCTATCGACAGTAGTCCGCAGATGGAGCCTTCGGGAACCTACACCATCTGTCTACCGGCTACCGTTTACTGACTATTATGTCTTATGTGATGGGCATTGACGTTGGAACCACGGGGACTCGCGCAGTGATCGTGCGCCCGGACGGGCATGTAGTAGCTGCGGCGCTGGCGAACCATCAGCCCATGCGGATGGCGCAACCAGGCTGGGCGGAGCAGGATCCGGAGGACTGGTGGAAGGCTGCAATTGTCGCGGTGCGTGGCGCATTGGAAAAGGCTCAGCTTTACGGGTCGGACATTGCCGCGGTCGGTCTTTCCGGACAGATGCACGGCGTGGTGCTGCTCGACAATACTCGTGCCGTACTGCGTCCTTCGCTCATCTGGTGCGACCAGCGCAGCCAGGCGCAGTGCGACAGCATTACCTCCAAAGTGGGTGCTGACCGGTTAATTCAACTGGTTTCAAATCCCGCGCTCACCGGTTTCTCCGCTCCAAAAATTCTCTGGGTGCGCGACAACGAACCGAAAACATACGATCGGTCGGCGCATTTTCTTTTGCCCAAAGATTTCGTGCGCTTCCGCCTGACTGGAGAATTTGCCACAGACGTTTCAGATGCTTCGGGGACTTTGCTCTTCGACGTCACGCACCGTCGGTGGTCAAACGAAATGTTGTCCGCGCTC
The DNA here is from genome assembly GCA_035934315.1 of Terriglobia bacterium. GTDB lineage: Bacteria > Acidobacteriota > Terriglobia > UBA7540 > UBA7540 > DASYXZ01. The sequence continues at coordinate 2,991 of DASYXZ010000021.1, forward strand.
GAAATCGATTCCAAAATCCTGCCGCGTGCTTATGAATCACCCGAATTTACGGGCGAGATTTCTCGCGAAACTGCGCTGGTGACAGGTCTCGCAGCCGGAACACCTGTAGTAGCCGGAGCAGGCGACCAGGCGGCGAGTGCTGTCGGCAACGGGATCGTGCTGCGGGGGCTGACCTCGGCAACGCTGGGAACTTCCGGCGTCATTTTTGCCTATACTGATGCGCCGAAACTCGATCCGCGCGGACGCATCCACACGTTCTGCCACGCAGTTCCCGGAAAGTGGCACGTGATGGGCGTCACGCAAGGGGCGGGACTTTCTCTGCGCTGGTTTCGCGATTTATTTGGGACCGCGGAGGCATGGTACTCCGGCCAGACCGGAGTGGACGTTTATGATCTCATCATCAAGCAAGCCGAGCGCATTCCCCCGGGAAGCGACGGCCTGATATTCCTTCCCTATCTCATGGGCGAGCGGACTCCTCACCTGGACGCCCGGGCGCGCGGCCTGTGGTTTGGCCTGACAGCGGCCCATACGCGCGGACACTTAATTCGGTCCATTCTCGAGGGCGTAGCTTTCAGCCTGCGGGACTCGCTCGAGATTTTCAAGGAACTGAAAATTCCGGTGGAAGAAATCCGCGCATCGGGCGGTGGCTCGCGCAGTTTTTTGTGGCGCGAAATTCAGGCCGATATTTTTGGCAAGGAAGTTGTGACTTTACGCGAGTCGGAAGGCTCGGCTTATGGCGCAGCGCTGCTCGCTGGCGTGGGCGCTGGGATTTATTCTTCGGTGGAGGAATCAGCTCAACAAACGATCCAAGTTCGAGAGCGCATGGCGCCGAAGAAGCTTCAAGTCGAAATCTACGATCGCCAGTACGAAGTCTATCGAAGCCTCTATCCCGCTGTGCGAGATATGGCTCACCAACTATCATCCATCAGCGCGGAGGTGCATGGGCAAGAGGCAAATTGACCGGCGCAATCGCAGCCCGCTGGTAAGTCGCAGGCGAAAAGGACTCATGTCATTCCATAAATCGGCAATTACATTCCTCATCGCTCTCCTCAGCACTTCCATCGGAGGGTTGGCCGTGGGCAATTACAGCGTCGCGAAACAAGTTGTTGAGGGTCACACCACCTATCACCTGCTTGATTCAATTCGCAAGATGGAATTCGGCGTCGTCCCCGACATCGGAAATTTCGGATATGAATTCAAGGTAAAGGGACAGGACGTGTTGGTCCCACTTGAATCATTTAAAACTTATCTCGAAAAACGCTCTTTCTGTTGCGGAATTCCGTTTCTCTCTCCCTGGGCCAATCGGATTGACCATGACTATTATTTTTTCCAGAACAAAACATATTTGCTCAATGACAGCCTGGGCAATTTCCGCCGCGACCAGTTCAAGCAGCCCATCCACGGCCTGCTGGCCTTCGATCCCCGCTGGGAAGTGGTGAAAACAGGCGCGTCAAACTCCGAAGGCTCGTTCATCACGTCGCGATTGGATTTTTACAAGTATCCAGACCTGATGGAGCAATTCCCCTTTGCCTGCACCGTGGAAATTACTTATCGGCTGAAAGACGGAAAGTTGGAAAATTCGACGACGATGAAAAATATCAGCAATGTGGATATGCCCGTGATGATGGCGTACCATCCCTATTTTCACCCGGGCGGCGACCGCGAAAAATGGGAGATTTCCATTGGAGCCCAAACTTACTGGCTTCCTTCACCGCAACTCATCTCCACCGGCGAAACCGAACCCATCCAAAACTTTCTGCCCGGCGCAGCCCATTTCACTCTTGGTCAAAATGTCTTGGACTCCGTTTTCTCCACTTTCGATCGCAGCGTGGACGGCCTGGGGCACGTCTGGGTAAAAAGTGAATCCAGGAAAATCGAAGTGGAGTACAGCAAGGAATTTGATTTTGCCGTGGTTTACGCGCCGCTGACCAAAGCAACATCCTTCGTTTGTTTTGAGCCGCAGACCGGGCCCACGAATTCCTTCAATCTTAACCACGACGGCAAATTTTCGGGCCTTGTCGCTCTCAAGCCGGGCAGGACTTTTACTGCAAAGTTTTGGATTGTCCCAACAGGTTTTTAGAAATTGAATTTTCAACGGGCAATTTATTTCAA
>DASYXZ010000127.1:0-31875 GCA_035934315.1 Terriglobia bacterium
TTGGGGAAGTTCACGCCATCATGGGGCCGAACGGCTCGGGTAAATCGACGCTGGCCCAAGTGCTGGCCGGGCGCGACGTTTATACGGTGACCAAGGGCCAAGTTTTGTACCAAGGTCAGGACCTGCTCGCCTTGTCGCCCGAGGATCGCGCGCGCGCCGGAGTTTTTCTCGCCTTTCAATATCCCGTGGAGATTCCGGGTGTGAGCAACCTGTATTTCCTGCGCGCGGCGCTGAACACCATCCGCAAGCAGCAGGGGCAGGAAGAACTGGACGCCATGGACTTCCTGGCGCTGGTCCGCGAAAAAATGAAGCTGCTCCAGATGGATGACTCGCTGATGAATCGTCCGGTGAACGAAGGATTTTCGGGCGGAGAAAAAAAGCGCAATGAAATTTTCCAGATGGCGGTGCTCGAACCGAAACTTGCCATCCTGGATGAGACCGATTCGGGCCTGGACATCGATGCGCTGAAGATTGTAGCCGACGGCGTGAACGCTCTGCGCTCACAAGACCGCGCCATCATTGTAGTGACGCACTACCAGCGCCTGTTGAATTACATTGTCCCCGATTTCGTTCATGTGCTGTCGAACGGACGCATCGTGAAGTCAGGCGGGAAAGAGTTGGCGCTGGAGCTTGAGGAAAAAGGATATGTCTGGCTGGAAGAGGATCGCCAAGCCGTTGCGAGTCCTCAGTAGTCAACTCGCGGGGCAACTGAATGATGATTCCCGGCTTGACTGATAACTGAGAACAGAGGACTGAAAACATTCATGATCGCAGTCAAAGACCAAGAGGATACTTACTTCCAGAATTTCTCGGAGCTTGAAAAGCGTCGCGCGGGAAAGGAGCCGTCGTGGCTCCTGTCGATTCGCAGGGCCGCCTTCGGCAATTTCGCGGAGTTGGGATTTCCCACCACCCGCAACGAAGATTGGAAATATACCAGCGTGGCGCCGCTGTCCAGAATTCCCTTTCGGCCTGCCATAGATTACCTCGCGCCGGTCGGCGTCCGTCAACCCAAACTTTCACTGCCGCCGGATTTTGCGGATGGCATCCCATTGCATTTTTACAATGGCCGGTACGTGGAGGAGCTCACTCCGCGGGGCGCGTTACCATTGGGCGTGAAAGTCTCAAGCCTTGCCCAGGCTTTCGGCGACGGTTCCGCCATTCTTGAAAAGCATTTTGCCCGCTACGCGAGTTACGATAAACAGGCATTCGTCGCGCTTAATACAGCTTTTGCGGAAGACGGCGCATACATCGAAATTTCCAAAGACGTAGTGCTGAACAGTCCTATTTATCTGCAGTACGTTGCCGGCGCGAGCCACGAACCCATCATGTACTACCCGCGAAACCTCATTGTCATGGGCCAGGGTAGCCAGGCAACAATCATTGAACAATACCTGAGCGCGAATCAGGACAACGAGGACCTATACTTTACCAACGCGGTCACCGAAATTGTGGTGGGTGAGAACGCAAAAGTGGATTACATCAAAGAACAGGACGAAAGCAAAAAAGCTTTTCACGTCGCGACGCTGCTGTTCGAGCAGGAACGGGCATCCAGTGTGAATACGACATCACTCGCTTTCGGAAGCGTTCTGGCTCGTGAGGAAGTGATCGCGGTGCTTAACGGTCCGGGGGCCGAGTGCAGCTTGAACGGCCTGTACGTTACCACCGGAGGGCAGCATGTGGACAACCACACCACTATTGACCACGCCAAACCGCATTGCAGCAGCCGCGAACTTTACAAGGGCGTTCTGGACGGCAAGTCGACGGGCGTGTTCAATGGGAAGATCGTCGTGCGCAAGGACGCACAGAAAACCGACTCCAAACAAAGCAACAAGAATTTGCTGCTGGCCGAGGACTGCGTGATCAACACCAAGCCGCAGCTTGAAATTTATGCCGACGACGTGAAATGCACGCACGGCGCGACCATCGGCCAAATTGATGCGGAATCTATTTTTTATCTTCGCTCCCGCGGTATCGCGCTTGAGGAAGCGCGCACGATGCTGACCCAGGCTTTTGCCAATGACGTCATCAGCAAGATCAAATCTGAACCGCTGCGCTCCCGGCTGACGAGCACTCTGGTGGAAAAGCTCGCGAAGAAACAGGGAAAGCAAAACGGAGGTCAGGAATCAGAAAGAGAACTTTCCCGAGTCTCAACCTTGCACGAAGAACAGTAAGGCCGTGTGCGCCTGCCGGATGACATGGGCGCGGCGTCCAGTGCTGAGTTAGGCACCATGATCGGTACGTTCAGCAAATATGCTGGAGCAATCTTATGGCAACAACACATCATGAAGTTTTGAGCCCCGCTATCGACGCGCCGCAAACCGGCTCCCTCGATGTTTACAAAATCCGCGAAGACTTTCCCATCCTGAAACAGAAAGTGAATGGCAAGCCCCTTGTCTACCTGGACAACGCGGCCACCAGCCAGAAACCCCAGGTGGTCCTTGACGCGCTGAGTCATTACTATACTGCGGACAATTCAAATGTTCATCGCGGCGTGCATGAATTGAGCCAGCGGGCGACAAAATCCTACGAAGACGTGCGCGCCAAGGTGCAGCATTTCCTGAACGCGCGGGAGTCTCGCGAGATTATTTATGTGCGTGGGACCACTGAGGCCATCAATCTGGTGGCGATGACGCATGGGCGGAACAATATCGGTGCGGGCGATGAGATCATCATCACTGCCATGGAGCACCATTCGAACATCGTACCCTGGCAACTCCTCTGCGAGGAAAAGGGTGCGGTGCTTCGCGTGGCGCCCATCAACGACAACGGCGAACTGCGGCTCGACGAGTTAGAAAAACTGATCAACCCTCGAACTAAATTTGTGGCCGTGGCTCACGTCTCGAATGCCCTGGGCACCATCAATCCGGTGCGGCAAATCGTGGAGTTGGCTCACCGCGCAAACGTTCCGGTGCTGATTGACGGCGCCCAGGCCGCTCCCCACATCAGGATTGACGTGCAGGCGCTCGACTGTGACTTCTACACGCTTTCCTCCCACAAGATTTTCGGACCCACCGGCGTGGGCGTGCTTTACGGCAAGGCTGCTCTGCTCGAAGCCATGCCGCCTTATCAAGGCGGCGGCGACATGATCAGCTCCGTCACATTCGAGAAAACTCTTTACAACGTTATTCCGTACAAATTTGAAGCGGGCACTCCCAACATTGCCGGAGTCATTGGCTTCGGAGCAGGAATTGACTATGTGAATCGCGTGGGCCTTGAAAAGATTGCCGCCTACGAGCACGAGTTGCTGACCTACGCGACGGAACAACTGGCAACGATTCCGGGATTACGCATTATCGGCACCGCCAAAGAAAAAGCCGCCGTCCTCTCTTTTGTTCTGGAGGGCGTGCACCCGCATGACGCAGGAACAATTCTGGACCAGGAGGGAATCGCAGTTCGCACCGGCCATCACTGCGCCCAGCCAGTGATGAACCGCTTCGGCATTCCCGCCACCACGCGAGCGTCACTGGCATTTTATAACACGCGGGAAGAAGTGGACGCGCTGGTCAGGGGAATTAAAAAGGTGCAGGAGATTTTCGCTTAATGTCCGACCTTCACGGATTATACCAGGAAGTTATCCTGGACCATAACAAGAAGCCGCACAACTTTCGCGCCATGGCGGAGGCCAACCGTCGCGCCGAAGGTTTCAACCGCCTCTGCGGCGACAAGGTTACGATTTTTCTGAAAATGGATGGGGAGCAGATCAACGACGTCAGCTTTCAAGGTTCCGGCTGCGCCATCTCAACCGCCTCCGCCTCAATCCTCACTGACGCGGTGAAGGGTAAAACACGGGCCGAGGCTGAGAGCCTCTTCCAAACATTTCATGATTTGGTCACCGGGCACGACGGTGGCAATGGGAAAAAACCGCAACCGGCGCCGCTGGGAAAATTAGCCGTGTTTTCCGGCGTGTCGGAATACCCCGCCCGCGTGAAATGTGCCAGCCTGGCTTGGCACACTTTGCGCAACGCGCTCCAGGGAAGCCAGGAGCTGGTTTCAACGGAGACTGAGGAACAAATTCCGGGGGAAATCCGATGAATGATGTGAAAGCAAACGGAGTGAATCCGCCGCAACCAGCCGCTCCTGCCGGCGGCGCCGCAACTCCGGAGTCCAAAGGCGTGGACACCGCTGCACTCAGAGAAAAAGTTCTCGCAGCCATGCGCACCTGCTTTGACCCTGAGATTCCGGTAAATATTTACGATTTGGGTTTGATCTATGACACGCGAATTGAACCCACGGGCGAAGTGTTTGTGAAGATGACGCTGACTGCTCCCGGATGTCCCGCGGCAGGCACCCTGCCTGGCGAGGTGGAGGATAAAATCCGGGTCCTTCCCCTGGTCAAGGACGTAAAAGTGGAAGTGATCTGGGATCCGCCCTGGGATAAAAGCAAAATGTCTGAAGCGGCTCTGCTCCAGTTGGGATTGATTTGAGAGAGGAAGTTGAAAGTCAAAAGTTAAAAATCAAAAATTGAACGCCGCGACCGATAGCAATCGGGCAATCCTAACATTGATCCTTCCCCGCTGACACTTCACACTCGAGGACAAATTTTCTTTAACTGCTGACTGTAAACTGTGAACTGTCAACTCTTGCGAACTACTTGGTGTGAAACACAGCCTGCTTGAAGGTTCCACGCTCCGCCATAATTTTCTTCTGCAGCATCATGATGGCGTAAATTAATTGCTCGGGCCGGGGAGGACATCCGGGGACGTAGACATCAACCGGAATATATTGGTTGACGCCCTGGACGATGGCGTAATTATTGAAGACGCCACCGGAGGTGGCGCACGCGCCCATGGAAATCACCCACTTGGGTTCCGGCATCTGGGCGTAGAGCTTCTTGATCACCGGCGCCATTTTTTGGGAAACGCGTCCGGCGATAATCATCAGGTCCGACTGGCGGGGGGAGCCGCGAAATACTTCCGCTCCAAAACGCGCGATATCAAAGCGCGACGCGGACATCGACATCATTTCGATGGCGCAGCAGGCCAGGCCAAAGCTCATGGGCCACAAGGAGGACTTGCGCGCCCAGTTCACTGCATTGTCCAGTTGCGCGAAGACAAGGCCTTCGAAGCCGGAGGATTCGCTGACTTGAGGATTGGCTGTTCCCATTTCGTTTCTGATTATCCCACGTTACGCGCCCGGCTTCAACCCAAGTTAATAATGGGCAGAAAAAATTGGCGGGATCAACCCGCCGCTACGGGTGCAGCAGAATTTTGCCGAAGAATTCCCTCGTTTCCATTTTCTTTTGCGCGGCGGCAGCTTCTTTAAGCGGAAACGAAGAATCGATGACCGCTTTGAGTTTTCGCTGGCCGATAAATTTGAGCGCGTCCAACAACTCAGCTTTGCCGCCCATGAACGAGCCGAGGATGGAGCGCTGGCGCCCGTACAAAACCCGCATATTGAGTTTCACTTCTTCGCCGGAAGTTGTTCCACAGGTCACCAGCCGCCCGTAGGTGGCGAGCGAGTCAAAACACGCTTCCCACACGGCCTCGCCCACGTGCTCGACAATCACATCCACGCCGCGCTTATCGGTGAGCCGCGCCACTTCATCGGAGATCGATTGCTTCGCGTGGTTGATGCCCGCGTCCGCGCCGAGTGCTTTGGCCTTTTCAAGTTTTACGTCCTTACCCGCAACCGCGATCACACGCGACCCAACGAGTTTCGCAATCTGAATGGCCGCGCTGCCCACGCCCGATCCCGCGCCCACCACCAGGACGTCCTCGCCCGGCTTCAATCGCGCCCGCGTAAATAGCATGTGCCATGCGGTTGTAAAAACCAGCGGGACGGCCGCGGCCTCATCAAAACTCAAATCGCCAGGAATGTGAATTACGTTTACCTCCGGCGACTTGATATATTCCGCGTAACCTCCGCCCACCATCACTCCAAACAGCGTGTAACTGCGGCACGCACTGTCCAAACCCTTAAAACAAAATTCGCATTGCCCGCAACTGATTCCAGGACAGAGCAGGACGCGGTCTCCAACTTTAATACGAGTGACCAACGAGCCCACCTCGGCCACCACGCCGGCAATGTCACTGCCAACGGTGTGCGGCATGTCCAGTTTCCAGCTTCGCACGCCCATGCGCAGCCAAATATCCAGATGGTTCAAGGCGCAGGTTTTCACTTGCACCAAAACATCATTGGCTTTGATCTTCGGGTCGGGCGCGTCCTCGTACTTCAGGACGTCCACAGTGCCATGTTGATGAAATCGAATTGCCTTCATGCCAAACCTCTTTTGAGATCGCGCCAAGCGGCGGCGATGAGGACATCACACCTACAAAGTATTTCGCAGTCGCACACCTCAATCCACTTCTACGCCTTCCCCGCGCCAACTTTCTCAAGCTCTGCTCCGGTGGCAGCGGCCACGTCTTCGTGCAGTGAATTGCCGCGCGAATCCATTGTAACAATGGCGACGAAATTCTGCGCGTCAAAGTGCCACATGGCTTCCGGGACGCCGAGTTCATCCAGCAGGTCCACGCCTGTCGCCTTCAAACAACGGGCATAGTATTGCGCCGCGCCGCCAATGGCGTGCAGGTAGACAGCTCCAAACTCTTTGAGCGCGGCCAGGGTTTTCTTGCCCATCCCGCCTTTGCCCATTACGGCGCGAATGCCAAAGCGCTGGATGATGTCTGCTTCGTAAGGTTCTTCACGGATGCTGGTGGTGGGCCCGGCGGCAGCAACCCGCCACTGGTCACCCTCGCGCATCATCACCGGCCCGCAATGGTAGAGGATGGCGCCGTGCAAATCGCATGGGGAATCGTGATGAAGCAGATAGGCATGTGCGGCGTCGCGCGCAGTAACCATGGAACCGTTAACCAGTACCACGTCTCCCACTTTCAGCGCGCGCACGGTCGCCTCGCTCAATGGCGCTTGCAGGTGAACCTCTCGCCCGGTCAATTTAAAACTTTCGCCTTCCGCCACCAGCCGTTCCACTGGCCGGTTTGGGTCACGATAGAGCCATTGGGTGATGGCTCCTGTTTTCGCGTCAATCAACACGCCCAGGCGGCGAAACGCCCAGCAATCGTAAGCAACCGAGATGAAAAAACTCGCGGGCAAACGGTTGGCGGCCGCGATTTTACAACCGATCAGCGTTGCTTTGCCGCCGAAACCCATGGTGCCCACGCCGAGTTTATTTGCGTCCTGCATGATTTCCTGTTCGAGCCTGGCTAATTTCGGATCAGGATTTACGTCATCGAGCGATCGAAAAAGTTGGAGTTTGGCGATGTGGTAGCCCGAAGCGCGGTCGCTGCCAATGCAAACGCCCAGCGCGCCTGGCCCGCAGCCCTGCCCTTGCGCCTGCCATACGGAGTGCAAAATGCATTTCTTCACGCCTTCTAGGTCGCGGTCGGCGCGGCCCAAATGATCGAGCGTGCATGGAACGGAATATTGAATATTTTTATTCTCGCAGCCACCGCCCTTCAGGAGCAGCCGTACTTCGATGCCTTCTTCTTCCCACTGCTCGAAATGAAAAGCGGGCGTCCCGGGTCCCAAATTATTCCCGCTATTTTTGCCGGTGATGGAGTCCACTGAATTAGGACGCAACTTCCCCTGCTTCGTAGCCTCCGCGATGGCACTCAGGATTTCTTTCTTCATTACAATTTGATTCACACCCATCGGTGTTTTGATTTCATATGTTGGGAAGCCCGTGTCCTGACAGATGGCGCCTTCCACCTGTTGGGCCATGTCGATATTCTGCCCAATGATGGCGAGCGCCTGCCCGGCCTGCGTCGTGGGACTTTCGATCTTCAGCGCTACGCCCATGGCCCGTCGAACGTCAGGCGGCAGGTTGGTGCTCGTCTGGATAATCAGCTCGAGCATTGAATCGCGAAAAAATTGCATGACAAGCCCCTCCGAGTCACATCCGCCTTAAAAACACATCGCGCGGCCCCAACCCACGAAACGCTGCCCTGATTATACCCCCGACTCATACTGATCCAGTCCGCCTTCTCCTTGCGGGCAGTGACCTGGACGCACCCCAGCCTGGCGTAAGTTTGTGCTTGATTTTGTAGCGCCAAGTGCGTAACTCGTGGACCATGCTTGTTCCCACGGGCTGAACACATAATGTTATCGCACCCGGCATCGAGTGACAATTGCGCGCATGGTTCCACCGACTTCACTTTCGTTGACTTTGCGAGACTCGGCGATTAACCTAGAAATCGATGGACATTTACGCTGAGATCACCAAGCTCAGAAAAGAAGGGCGCAAGGCGGCGCTCGCCACCATCATTCAGGTGCAAGGGTCGATCCCCAGCTACGAGAGCTCGAAAATCCTCGTGCGGGACGATGGCTCGATTGTGGGGACGGTGGGCGGCGGCTGCGTTGAGGCGGAAGTCTGGGCCGTGGCTCAGGACGTGATGCGGGAGGAAAAACCGCGCCGGCTGCACTTTAACCTGAACAACAATCCCGAATACGACAACGGTTTGATTTGCGGCGGCTCACTGGACATTTTCATTGAGCCCGTTCTGGCCGCGCCCACCGTTTTTCTTTTTGGCGGCGGACACGTCTCGCTGGCTATTTCCAAAATCGCAAGCATGGCAGGCTTTGACACCGTGGTGATTGACGATCGCGAAGCTTTTGCCGCAAAAGAACGATTTCCAGAAGCCCGCGAAACATACTCCGGAGAATGGGAGGAGATTTTTCCAAAACTTAATATCAATGAGTTCTCCTACCTGGCGCTCGTTTCGCGCGGCCACAAAGGCGACCTCACGTGCCTGCGCTGGGCGGTGACCACGCGGGCGCGTTATATCGGAATGATCGGCAGCAGGCGGAAGTTTATCGAAATTTCCAAAGTCCTGGAGGGTGAAGGCGTGCCTGCGGAAAAGCTCGAGCACGTCCACTCGCCCATCGGTCTCGATATCGGCGCGCTGACGCCGGATGAAATCGGCGTGGCAGTGGTGGCGGAAATGATTGCCATTCGGCGGAATGCCGCACCCTCAGTCCCCTCGCTCGCGTATAAGAGAGAAGTGGCGAGCGACAAGTAAACGAGGAAGATTCTCGCTTGCCACTTGCCACCAACCACTATCCACTCTTCTATGATTGCAGGTCTCATCCTTGCCGCAGGCGAATCTTCCCGCATGGGAACGGACAAGGCTCTGCTGCTCTATCGTGGCCGCACTTTCCTGGAACACATTCTTGCCACACTTCACAATGCGGGCATCGAACAATTGACAGTTGTTTTAGGGCACCACGCGGATGAAATTCAACTCGCCGCGAAACTTACAGGGACTGAAGTGGTGGTCAATCAGGACTACCGCCGCGGCCAGACTTCGTCTCTCCAGGCGGGTTTGCGCGCTCTCGACCGGCCGGCAATTCAAGCTGTGGTTCTATGTCTCGTCGATCATCCAGCAGTTTCTACTGAGGTCATCCGGAAACTTGTCGCTGCTTTCGAGCAGTCTGCCGCTCCAGTGGTCATTCCAACTTATCAAGGCCAGCGCGGACATCCGGCGCTTATTTCGCGCGCACTTTTCGCCGAGTTGATGGCGCTCAGCTTGAGCGAAGGCGCGAATACTGTGGTCCGAAAGTACTGCGACTCCACACATTTCGTGGAAGTGGATGACCCGGGAGTCTTAATCGACGTGGATGATCCCGAATCTTTTCGCCGGTTGAATGGCTAAGCGGTGCGAATCACCTCCTGACGATCCTGCCACGCAGGCGGGGGAAATGATTTCCTGCCTGCGTCTTTTTCCACATCCCAAGCGTATTAATAGTTAGAATGGGCGCGACAATCTATTCACTCTCGATCACCATGCCTAGCGAGGCCCAGGAACTGACGCGCGGGCTGCGACGCCGCGATCCCGATCTGCTTGACCGGCTGATCGAGCAATACGATTACCGCCTGTTCCGCTATCTGCTTTCGCTGACGGGAAACCGAGAGACGGCGGAAGACTTGTTTCAGGAAACCTGGATTCGGGTGCTTGAGCGCGGCCATCAATACAATGGCAAGTGGAAATTCGGAACATGGCTGTTCACTATCGCGCGGAATTTATTCGTCGATTCCCTCCGCCGGAAGAACCCCGCGGCCACAGCGCTCGATGACGCGGATGAAAATTCGACGCTCTCGAATCTTCCCTCAAGCGACGCTCCATCACCCTTTGATTTGCAAACCCGGCGCGAAGAAAGCGACCGGGTGGCGCGGGCGGTGGATCGTTTATCCCCCACCTACCGCGAAGTGCTGGTGCTCCGCTTCCAGGAAGATTTGGATTTGAGTGAAATCTCAGCCGTAGTTTCCGCGCCGCTTTCCACGGTGAAGGCTCGCCTCTACCGTGGGATGGGCGCGCTCCGCGAAATGTTGGAGGGAGGACAGGCGTGACGAAAGATCTCCATGAAAGGGCCGCGGAATTGGCCGCGGCGGCCCGGGTGGAAGGAATTTCCACCGCCGACCGCGAGTGGCTTGACGCCCACTTGCAAAGTTGCGCGGCCTGTCAGGAATTCTCCAATGCCACGGAGCGCGCCATCCGATCGTTGCACCTTGTCTCGGTGCAAGTGGATCCCGCGCTTGTGGACCGCACCCGACGCGCCGTGCATCGTCGTGCCAGCGAGTTGCGCGCGCCGCAATCCCAGTTGATCCCACTCTGGATGTCATGCGCCTTGTCCTGGGTGCTCGGAGGTTTGACCTTGCCGCTGGTGTGGCAGGGCATCGAATGGCTTCGACGCTACGTGGACATGCCCAGCCCCGTCGGAGTTCTGTTTCTCGTCGTCTGGTGGGCTCTCCCTACGCTGGGGGTGGCCGCGTTCTTGGGCGCCAACAGATCACAAGGTGCAGACGAAAGATGATTCCCAAGTGGCGTGAATGAAGGTGAGAAGTAACGAAGAATAGGATTTGAAAAGCGAGGCTTATTTTATGTCAGACATGAACCCATTATCAGAAAAAGTGCGGGTCGTTCGCTGGCGAATGTCGAACGAAAAACTTCGATTCTCCGAAGAGCTGCGAATTATTCCCGGATGGGCTTATGTTCTGGCGATCGCGCTCTTTGTTGGTATTGAAATCCTGCTGCCCGTCATGAGGAGACACCATCCCCATCCCATGCCCTTACCCGCGCTGGCGGCTGTCATGATCCTGGCGGGAATTCTACTTCCCGCGATTGGCCTGCTGATTGGGTACGTGAATCGCGACGCCAAGCGGCGGGGCATGAGTGCCACCCTTTGGACTATTCTGGTGATTCTCATTCCCAATGCCATCGGTTTTATCATTTACTTCCTGGCCCGTGAGCCCCTGGTATTCAATTGCCCCCAGTGCGGTGGTTCGGTAAGCGCGCGCTTTAATTTCTGCCCCAAGTGCAAATTCAATCTTCATCCCGCTTGCCCAGAGTGCAAGAACGCGGTGCGCACGGAAGACCGTTACTGTCCTTTTTGCGCGAATGATTTAACAGCAAACGGGCCGGCGGGCGGGAGGCCGATTACCCCTGTAAATCCCGGAGCACCCGCTTAAGCGCGTCGGCGGCGAGTGCAGAAGCGTGCCGCGAGGCCGGCGGCAACCCGTCCAAGCCTGCTTCAATTTGCTCCGCGGTGAGCAGGGCAAGTTCGGCTGGCGACTTCCCGAGCATGGTTTCGGTTAACCATGACCCACAGGCGACAGCGGGAATGCAACCTTCCGTTTTGAATTTCGCTTCAAATACTTTGCCCTCGCGCACCACAACCCAGAGCTTCATCAAATCGCCGCAAACCGGATTGGTCATTTCCACGACAGCGCTGGCGCCGGCAATCTCTCCCACATTGCGCGGGTGGTGGAAATGGTCGAGAACTTTTTGTGAGTACATCAGAAAGCCAGCCTTCAGCGTTCATCAACCTGCCCGAATTTTTCCTCTTTTCTGACGGCTGAATGCCGATAGCTTCACGGCGCGAAAGTCCCAAGAAATAAAAATCTCAGCACGATCACCGCTGCAACTCCTGCGGCGACAGTGAGCGCCAGGCTCATTCCCCTTCGTTTATTCACCTCAGGAATTAGATCCGACGCGGCCACGTAAAGCGTGACGCCCGCGGAAACGGCCAGACCATAACTTGCAAATCGGTGCGCCAACTCCATGGCGAGAATCCCCAGGATCCTCGAAATTCCCAGCGCGGTAACCGCCCCCATGCCGGCGCTCCTACTTTTCCCAGACGCGACCATGATGGAGGCCATGGTGAATCCTTCTGGAATATTATGCAGGATTACCGCTCCAAAAATCACCATGCCCAGCCAGGTGGAAATGAGAAACCCCGAGGCAATGGAAACACCGTCGAAAAAAGTGTGGATCAACAATCCGCCCAGCGCCATATAGGCCGTGGAGGGGTTGGTGAATTCGTCAGGATGCGTTTCCTCTCCGAAATGGAAATGGGCGGGGAATGAATGTTCAAAAAAATGCACGATGAAATAACCCAGCAGAATTAGCAGCGGGGCGCGAAGCGGATCGAGGTGGAGGCTTTCCGGAATCATTTCCGTGAGCGCCGTCGCCAGCATAAAGCCGGAGCCCAGGGCAATGAACGTGGCCAGAAACGTCCGGCTCCAATCGCGCGCGCTTACGATGGCGCCGCCAAAAATATTGGCGAGGCCTGCGGCGATGCCCAGCAATAGACTGATGATTAGAGCAGACATAGGAGAAAGTAGTCAGGAGTCAGGAGTCAGGTGAACTAAAAGCGCTTTTTGCCCCGCCCGGAAAGACTCACCTTCATGCCGCCGCACTCTTAATCAGCCCCAGCTTCTCCAAGACGGCCCGGAGATCCCGTCGATCCGCCTCATCCATCGGCGCCAGCGGCGGTCGAACCGTCCCGGCGCTCATGCCGCAGAGGTTCATTGCCTCCTTGATGACGGTCACCACGTAGCCCGGCCGCCTGGCGCGCAGATCGTAAACAGCGATCGCCTCGTGTTCCACCACTCTCGCTGCCTTTTCCAGCTCGCCTCTGCGAAGATGGTCAAGAATTTTCAGCGGAGTCTTTGGCATGAAGTTCACAATACCGCTGGTAAAGGCTTTGACACCCAAGGCAAAATAACTGGGCGCAAGTATTTCTCCCACACCGCACAAGAGCTCCATGCGACCGCCCACGGCATCCCATTGGCGGATGAATTGTTTCATATCGCCGTGTTCGTCTTTCAGGCCCACAATGTTCGGGATGGCGGCCAGGCGCCGCAGCAGGCTGGGGCTGAAATTCAGGGCCGGGGTCTGAAACAGTATCACGCCTAATTTTGTGGCACAGGCGACGGACCGGTAATAATCGTAGAGTCCGTCATCCGTCGTATGGGTGTAATGCGGAGGCAGCGCCAGCACGCCATCGGCGCCATAGGCTTCCGCCGCGCGCGCAAGTTCGCAGGCCACCGGCACGCAAAAACCCACACCAACTAGAACGGGTTTACGGCCGCGAACTTCCTCGACCACAGCGCGGCCCACCACCTGATGTTCTTGAGGAGATAGTGAAAATATTTCTCCATTGTTGCCGAGCGCCACCACCACGTCGCAAGTGCCCGCGAGATGACTGGCGTTTTGTCGAAGCGCCTCCAGATTGAGAGTGAAGTCATTTTGAAACGGCGTGACGCCAAATCCTATAATTCCCCGCAGCATGCTTTTCAATTCGCTCGGATTTCTCAGCATCGAATCGTCCTTTCGCGCCGGCTCGCCCGAGCCGTCCGGATTCCTTTTCAGTTCACATTATCCTGAATGGCGGAAGTGTACCACCTCGCCGTCATTCACCACATACTCTTTCCCCTCCAGCCTCAGGAGGGCGCGGGTGCGCGCCTCGGCCAGGCTGCCGGTGGCAATCAGGTCGTCATACTTCACCACCTCGGCGCGGATGAAACCTTTTTGCAGGTCGGAATGAATTTCACCCGCGGCTTCAAGCGCCGTCGAGCCGGATCGAATGGTCCAGGCGCGACACTCGTCTTCGCCAACGGTAAAAAAACAAATCAGGCCCAGCAGGTGGTAGCTGGAGCGTATCAGCCGCGCGGCCCCCGGCTCTTTCAAGCCGTAACTCGCCAGGAATTCCCCGGCCTCGGCGTCGCCCAATTCGGCGAGCTCGGCTTCCACCTGGCCGCAGACCGCGGTCACGGCGGTGCGTGGACGCTGCTTGAGGCCGGCGCCAGCGGCAAATTCGTCAGCGGCATTGGCGCGGGCTACGTCGTTTTCTCCAAGATTCAAGACGTAAAGCATGGGTTTGGAAGAGAGAAAAGTGAACCCGCGTACGATGCGTTCCTCTTCCGCGCTGCGAACCACTTCACGCAAGGGTGTTTGCTTTTCCAGGGCGGCCTTGGACGCCTGCAAAACCTGAAACTCTTTTTCGAGCGCCGGAATCTTTTGTTTTTTCAAATCTTTTTCCAGGCGCGCCAGCCGCTTTTCCACCACGCTCAAGTCAGACAGGATGAGTTCCAGTTCCACGTTTTCGATATCGGCCTGCGGGCTGGCGTCGCCAAACGCGCGCACCACGTGGGCCAGCGCGTCCATCTCTCGCAGGCTGGCCATCTGCAAGCCGGTGCGGGCAATCTCAATAACACTCCCTGGCGTGTCAACATATTCGATGTTGGCATAAACCGTTTTTAGTGGATGGTACATCTCCGTCAAACGATCCAGGCGCGCGTCAGGAACGCGCACCACACCGACATGCGCTTCCTGCTTGCCGGAACTCAACTTGCTTCCGTGAGCGTGAGTCAGGATGCGAAACAGAGTCGTCTTACCTACCTGGGCAAGACCTACAATACTGATTCTTAGCACGAG
Organism: Terriglobia bacterium; assembly: GCA_035934315.1. Classification (GTDB taxonomy): domain Bacteria; phylum Acidobacteriota; class Terriglobia; order UBA7540; family UBA7540; genus DASYXZ01. The sequence goes on from DASYXZ010000127.1 coordinate 14,673, forward strand.
CACCTCAGAGACTTAATGTTGGTCCGGCCAGCGTGGACTTGTGCGAATTATTGATAGTAACATAGGCCGGGCCTGTGGGCTTTGAGAGATGGAGTCTTGCCGGCGGCCACATTGACACAATTATTCAGCGCTTGTACCCAATACAAGCGAAGCGGTGTAAGATAGGAGTCAGGATGCGACGATCCATTTCGCCAGGACTCTCGATTCTTTTTTTGGCCACTTGCGCTTGGGCTCAAAGGGGCGGAGCGATTGGAGCGGCTGGGGCGGTCGGCAGTTTTCGAGGTGGAGCTGGCTTCGCGCGTTCTCAAACTTTTCGCCCTTCTCCCATCGTGGGAAATAATTCCAATCGTTTTCCTGTTTCGTCTTTAATCGGCGAGAGGTTTCGCGAACGCCGCCCAGTCGTGTTCTCCCCATTTTTCTTGAACGGTTATGGATTGAATTCCTTCTATCCTTCTTACTTCAATTCTTCTGATCCCTGTGCTGGTCCGTATTTCTTGTATCCGTCATACTGTCCTCAGCTTTCTCCCTACGGACCCATTTCCTACGGCGTCGGCCCCGGCGCAGGCTACAGTGGCGATCCTCAGGACGTGGCGGGCGGTGAATACCAGGGCGGCAATTACCAGGATCCTGATGGCGGCCAGCAAGAGACAACATGGACCGCACCTGATCCACCGAGGGCTTCCCCTTTTCGACGCGTCGATCCGCGAGATGTGCGGTGGATTCTCGACGGCCACGCGCAGTCCTCCCCGATGGCCGGCGGCCCGATCACCATTGGCTCGGGCAACCATACTTTGGGCGTCGCCGCTCCGGATTCTGATCGAATGCCATCACCCTCGTCAACGAAGAATCCAACTGAATGACAGCCCCGCGTCAAGCAGCCACAAAATTCTTGGTGAGGACAATAACTTCCGTTAGAATTCTTGCACTGTGGCAGAGGTGGAAGGCGTGGTGGGCGATACAGGATTCGAACCTGTGACTTCTACCGTGTGAGGATAGCACTCTACCGCTGAGTTAATCGCCCGTGGTCAGATTTTACGATAACAAATTCGGTGGGTCAGGTCTAGTGGAGGCTGAGGGTTTTCTAAAAAAATGAGCATGGATCAGATTGAAGTTAATCATCAAGCGCCCGCTTCAGCCGAACTCGTGTCGCGCCTGCAGAGTTCCGTTCAGTCCGTGATCCGCGGAAAAAACGAGGTCGTCCAGCTTGCATTGGTCACTCTCTTTTCACGCGGCCACTTGCTGATTGAAGACGTTCCGGGCGTGGGCAAGACCACATTGGCGCAATCCCTGGCGCGCTCTTTCAACTGCGCCTTTCACCGCATTCAATTTACTTCGGATATGTTGCCGTCCGACGTCATTGGAGTAAGCATCTTCAACCAACCGACCCAGCTTTTTGAATTTCGCCCCGGACCCATCTTCGCCAACGTGGTGCTGGCGGATGAAATCAACCGCACGACTCCCAAGACGCAGAGCGCCTTGCTCGAAGCGATGAACGAGTACCAGGTGACCGTAGATAACCGGACGTTCGCCCTCCCGCAGCCTTTCATGGTGATGGCCACGCAAAATCCAATTGAACACCATGGCACATACCCGCTGCCTGAGTCGCAGCTCGATCGATTTTTAATGCGAGTCAAAATGGGCTATCCCTCGGCCGCAAGCGAAAAGGAAATTTTGTCCAACTTCGCCGCCTCGGAGCCGCTGGCCAACATTGAACCTGTGATGACGGCGGAAGAGGTGGTTGAAATTCAGCAGGCCGTGCGCCGCGTGACTGTGGACGAGCAACTGATCAATTACACTCTGGCCATTGTTGAGAAAACCCGCCACCACGAATTTTTGAGCCTGGGAGTAAGCCCGCGCGGGTCCATGTCGCTTTATCGCGCCGCGCAGGCTTTGGCCGTGATTGAGGGCCGCAACTACTGCATCCCTGACGATTTCAAACGCTTGGTCTTGCCTGTGTTCGCGCATCGCTGCGTGGTGAGTTCGCGCTACGTGTCTACACTCAAAAAAGTGGACCAGACCGAAGCTATGCTCCAGGAGATTGTTAACGCAACGCCTGTGCCGCTATAATTGTGATCCAGTCTCGATTTCCCCGGACCCGGCAATCTATTCCCATGCGAACACTCTCCCAACCCGCCTCGCGCAGCCTATGGCGTGATGCCTGGGTTCTCGGACGAGCCCGACTTGCTGCTTTTGACCGCGCCGCGTGGGTGCGATTTTTTCTTGCGCTCTTCACTCTTACATTTGCTTTTTTCCTCGCATTGCTTTCCGCCGCTTTGAATCAAAGCGGCCACCAGGCGCTCGGCCATGCGTGTGCAGCCCTGTCTTTGGTAATGGCAGGGATCATCTCCGTCAAGGTTGTTCCCTTTCTTGCCCGGCGAACGGCGCTGGAACGCTGGGTGGTGAAAATCGAATACGAGTTCACCCGCGAGGGCGCCGTCTACCTGATGGTGATCGCGGTCATTATTGTGGCGGCGCTGAATACGGGCAACAACCTCCTGTTTATTATTCTGGCCAGCCTGCTGGCCGGGATTCTGGCTTCCGGAATCCTCTCGAAAATCGTGCTCTCGGAACTCGAGCTGGAATTCATTCTCCCCGAACACCTGTTCGCCGCGCAGCCCATGATCTCGCGCTTGACGCTGCGAAATCTGAAATGGTTTTTCCCTTCGTTTTCGGTGACGGTGGCGGCTCGCGATCCCGCGGACAAAAAAAGCCGGAAAGCCTCCGGCATTTCACACCGCCAGATTCTGGACGAGCCGGTTTACCTGCCTTACATTCCGAGGCGCGCCAGCGTGACGCAGCACGTGGAACTCACTTTTCCCCGCCGGGGCAGGTACACGCAGGAGGGATTCCGCGTCAGCACCAAGTTTCCTTTCGGTTTCATGAAGAAGACCCGCGAAGTGGCCGCCCGGCAGGAAATTCTAGTGCTGCCCTCGATCGAGCCCACGGAGCAATTCGCGAATATCCTTCCGTTGGTCAGTGGCGAGGTGGAGAGTCATTTCAAGGGACACGGTCACGATCTGTACGCCATACGCGATTATCAAGAGTCAGACACGGCGCGGCACGTTGACTGGAAAGCCAGCGCGCGGGCGCAGCAATTGAAAGTGCGCGAGTTCACGCGCGAGGACGACCGGCGCGTGGTGCTCATTTTCGACGCGCGAGTGCGCGAGACCGATGACAAAACGGCGGCACAGTTTGAAAAGGCAGTCAATCTCTGCGCCTGTTTCGCCTGGCATTTTTCCGAAGTTGAAACGCAATTGCAATTTGTCACCACCGGCTTGGAGACCACCATGGCGCCGGCGCGCGAAATCGTTTATCCGGCACTCGAAGCGCTGGCGTTGGTCGAGCCAAAGGTGACGGGCAATTCGGCAGGCGCTCCACCGCCGGAATTATTAATTCCAAAATCGGGGAGTGGCGGCGGATTTCATATCATTATCAGTTGCCAGCCTCGGGGGTCGCTCACCACTCCTCCCGGTGGCGAGTACCACGTCATTTATATGGACTCACTTTAGCTTCGGATGATTGAATGTCCGCGCTTTGGGCCTGTGTTATGCTTCGTTTCAAAAATATCCGCAAAGGGATAATCGCATGAAGCAAAGAGCTGTTCTCGTTTTCATCGCAATCCTGGCCACGTGGACCAGTGGAATTCAGCCATCCACCGTCGCATTGGCTGCAGCAATCAAATATTCGCCGCAACAGGAGTGGTTCCGCAACGCGGGTTTTGGAATGTTCATCCACTGGGGCGTTTACAGCGTTCTGGGAGACGGCGAGTGGGTGATGGAAAACCACAAAATGCCCATTACCGCATACGAGAAAATCCCGCCACATTTTAATCCCACTAAATTTGATGCGGCGGCGTGGGTGGCGCTGGCGAAGAGCGCGGGCGCGAAGTACATCACTATTACCAGCAAGCATCACGATGGCTTCGCCATGTTCGCGAGCAAACAATCGGATTGGAACGTTGTGGACCGGACACCCTATAAAAAAGACCCGCTGAAAATGCTTGCCGACGAGTGCCACAAGCAGGGCATTAAATTGTTTTTTTATTATTCGCAACTGGATTGGCACAACCCGGATTATTTTCCCCTGGGCCGCACCGGCCACTCCGCGGGCCGCCCGCCGGGCGGCGATTGGAATAAATATCTTGACTACATGGATGGCCAGTTGACGGAACTCTTAACGAATTACGGACCCATCGGCGGCATCTGGTTTGACGGTTGGTGGGACAAGCCTGACGCAGATTGGCGGCTCCAGCAAACCTACGCCCTCATCCACCGGCTGCAACCGACGGCGCTGATCGGGAGCAACCACCACCGCAAACCTTTTCCAGGCGAAGATTTCCAGATGTTTGAAAAAGATTTGCCGGGCCAGAAAACCGCAGGATTCAACAAGGATTCGGAGATCGGCGCGCTGCCGCTCGAAACCTGCGACACCATCAACAAGGCGTGGGGCTATAACAAAAATGACAAGAACTACAAAAGCGCGACAGACCTCATCCAATATCTGGCGCGCGCCTCGGGCAATAATGCCAACTTCCTTTTGAACATCGGCCCGCTGCCCGATGGAAATATCCAGCCTGAGTTTGTGGAGCGATTACATGCCATTGGCGCATGGCTTTCGAAAAACGGCGACAGCATTTATGGGACGCGGGGCGGCCCCATCGCGCCGCAGAAATGGGGCGTCTCAACACAGAAAGGGAATAAAGTTTACCTCCACCTCCTTGCCGCAAGTACCGGAGCGCTGTTGCTTCCGATGATGAACAAACAGATTGAACGGGCTTACATGATGGCGAACGGAGAGAAAGTAAACGTCATGTCAATCGACCGCGGCACGCTGCTGATCCTGCCCGCCTCAGCAGATGACCCGGTGGATAACATTGTCGTCCTGGAAACCAAATAGAATATTTCCGAGGCATGAGGCTTGGAGGAATTGGGCGGGAGCCGGCGCGGATGAATTTCATCCTCCCCTCTGCCGATAAGGCGTGGAGCAAAGCATTATCACCGATGCAAAAGTTTCGGGCTTCTTGATTGGGAAATTTAAATATGCCAAACCTATCCGGCTATGCAGAGGCAATAAAGGCGGCACGGTATGTGGCATCGCATGGGAAGATACGACCGCGCGTCGGCATCATTCTCGGCTCGGGCTTGGGGGATGTTGTAACGCGAATTCGTGACGCGCATAAAATTCCATATAAATCCATCCCATTTTTTCCCCGCCCCAGCGTTCAAGGCCACTCGGGCGTATTGCATCTGGGCTTGTGGGGAAAAACTCCTGTGGCCCTTTTGGAAGGGCGGATGCACCTCTACGAGGGCTACACTCCAGCCGAAGTGGTTTTCCCCACGCGCGTGCTGATTTTAGCGGGGATTGAAACGCTCATTGTGACGTGTGCGGCGGGGGGAATCGCGCCGCGGGCGGATCCCGGGAGCTTCATGTTATTGTCCGACCATTTGAATTATCAAGGCGTGAATCCTCTCGCGGGGGCACACGATTCACGCTGGGGACAGAGGTTTGTTGATTTCAGCCAGGCCTACGATCCGGAGCTCAGGCGGAAAGGCTGCAAGGCGGCGCGCGCGCTGAGGTTGAAATGTTTTGAAGGAGTTTACACAGCACTCCTCGGACCGAATTACGAAACGCCCGCTGAGATCCGCGCCCTCAAGCGATTGGGAGCGGGCGCCGTGGGCATGTCCACTGTGCCGGAGGTGATGGCGGCGCGACAAATGGGCGCGCGCGTCCTAGCCATTGCGACGATTTCGAATCGCGCCGCGGGCCTTAGCCGACGACCGTTGAGCCATAAGGAAGTCCTGGAAGTGGGAAAGAAATCCGCCGGGGGTTTAGTGAGGCTCTTCGATGCCCTGCTGGCAGAGTTGTAGGCGCGCATGAGTTCGAGGAGCAGCGCGAGGCGCACACCAGCGGTCGATGGTTATTTCTGGGGTAATTTGGGTTTGTTGGCCTCTTCCTTTTGCTTAATCGTTTTTAGTGCCATGCCGCGCACAACTTCAGCAATGTTCTTGTTCAGCAAAAGCCCTTTCAAGTCACGGTCGTTGATGCGGTGAAGCAGGGACATGCCTACATCAATCGGCGTGCGCGGGTTGTTGATGAGCTGGCGCACCACGGCGTAGGTCCGCATGAATTTGCGGTTCATGGCAATAAGTCGCAGAATTTCTTCAGTCACATTCTTCATGGACGCGATGTTTTCAATTTCCTGATCGGTAAGTTTGGGCGATCCCAGGACAGCGCGCGCCACCAGTTTGTTCGAGTCTCGAATCAGCAAAAGACGTTCTTCCATGTTCCCTGTCAACGCCGTTTTGATTTTTTCCGCCGGCGTCATCTGCCCGATCTTTTGCAGGAGGGTCATTTTCTTCGGGTCTTTCTTCTCCTCATCCAAAATTCCAGGTGCGCCGGAAGGCGCCACAACGGGAGGCGGAAGGACAAGTATTGTCGCAGCGACCTCGTCCCCGGGTGCGATGGAAGGCTCGGTGGTAGCGGGTGTTGAGCCTTTGGTCCCGTTTGTCTTGGCGGAGAACGAGGCGAGAGCTTCTTCAATCAAATCGTGAAGGTCTACGGGCAGGGAGGGGTTTTGGAGCAAGGCCTCGGCAAAATCCTTTCGCTTATGGGAGAGATAGGTGGCAGCAAAATCCAGCACGCCAACGGGGGTCGATGGATTCCGAAAAATATTTTGCAAGTCGCCGGGATTCCAGGATTCAAGAGTGGAAAACGCCGTGTTTTGAATTTCCTCATCGCTATCCTGGGAAAGGAGAATCAGGATTTCGATTTTTTCTTCAACGGAAACAGGGAGGTCTCCTGCCGCCCCTTTCCGCCGAATGACAGCGGGGGCTGATTTATCACGGATCGCGTCAATGATTCGTCCAGGAATAGCTTGCACCTCACGGGTTGAGATTTTTCAAATCTTTCTGGGTCAGGTGAACTTTTTTGACTTCTCCATGACTTCCCAGGGGCTTCAAGGTTACTCCATTTAAGGTCAATATAATGCCCTGCGCGTTCCCCGTCATAACGTCAAAAGATTTTTGGGCCTTAAAAGTTTGGATGTCATTGGGTTTAAGCACACCCTGCAAGGCCGCTTTCCCATCGGCGTCCACGGCGACCCATGTTTGCTCCGTGGTCGCCACTTGAAGAGTCAAAGCCGCGGGCGTTTCCACGCCATTGGCAACGGCGCCAGTTGATGCTCCGGCGGCTTGCGGAGGTTCGGAAACTTCCGGGGGATTTGGATTTGCAGAGATCGGTCCTGAGTCTGCCCTTGGGGCAGCCACGGTCGGACCCGCCGGAGCCGTTGTGGGTTGTGCCGTCGATTGCAGCGGTTGGGTGGTGGCTGCCGACGGCGCTGTGGGAACAGGACTTGATCTCGAAACTGCCCCATGGGTATCGATTGCGCGGCGTGAGTAACGAAAGAGCGCATACCCGCCACCCACCGTGGCTACGGCAATCAGCGCGATCAGTACTGGAGTTCGTAAGCTCTTCCGGGGTGGTTTGGAATTGCTTGGGCTCAGCCTGCTGAAGTCAGCATCTTCCATGGGTGGGGCGATAACCTGAAATTCGGCCATCACCTTCTCTTCGTCAAGGCCCAGATATTTTGCGTAAGCCCGGATAAAGCTTCGTGTAAAAATGCCGCCCGGAAGTTTTGAAAATTCTTCAGCTTCGAGAGCCTGAAGGCAGCGGACACTTATCTTGGTGGCGGCGGCGATCTCATCAAGGGGGACACCGCGCATCTCTCGTTCCCGCCGAAGGTTAGCGCCAAAAGAAGCCATGGGGACACATCTGCCGACCGGCAAAATCAGGATCCATCAACATAGTATTTCCACGTCCCGAGAGGTGTCAAATGTTTTGCACAGATGCGGCGGCTTTTCGGCTTAAAATCCATTGTCTGAGGCGCCGATGCCGGCCCCGGAGGTTCAAGCCTAAAAAATTAGGTTGTAATAGGCAGCGGAATGGTTTAAAACGTGAGGATTCCTTTTGCGTGAAAGTTTAGGAATCAAGTATGGACCGAGAGACCGAAATAGCCGAATTAAAAAGCCAGATTGAACGCCTCTCGCTTTTCCATGAGGTGGGGAAGACACTCGCCTCCACTCTCGATCTGCAGAAAATCCTGCAGACCATCATGGAGAAGATCAGCGACTTTCTTCATCCTGACACATGGTCCCTCCTGATGCTTGACGAGAAAACACAAGAGCTGTATTTCGAGATTGCTATCGGGGCTGGAGCCAATAACCTGAAGGACGTGCGCCTGAAGGCGGGTGAAGGGATTGCCGGATGGGTGGTTGAGCACGGTGAGCCCGTGTTGGTGGAGGACGTAAAAGGCGACAAGCGCTTTTCGTCGAAATTTGACGAATTGACCCAGACCAACACTCAGTCCGTGGTCTGCGTCCCCATCAAGAGTCGCGACCGGGTCTTGGGCGTCATTGAGCTGGTGAATTGTCTGGGCAAAAAGAGTTTTAAAAAAGAAGACATTCCCATGCTGAAGAATCTCGCCGATTATGCCGCGATTGCGCTTGATAATGCGCGGTACGTCAGGCGCATTGAAGAGCTCACCATCACGGACGATTGCACCGCGCTTTACAATGCCCGGCACCTCCATTTCGTGCTGGACGCGGAGATTTACCGCTCCACCCGCTACAACTATGAGTTCTCCGTCATCTTTATTGATCTGGATCATTTCAAGCAAGTCAACGACACCTACGGCCACCTGATTGGGTCAAAGCTCCTGTGGATGATCGGCGAAATTATTAAAGGTCATCTACGCTTGATTGATTACGCCTTCCGTTATGGTGGCGATGAGTTTGTGGTCCTGCTGCCCCAAACTCCCAAGGAAAGCGCACTGATGGTGGTTCGGCGCATTAAAGATCTTCTGAACTCAAAACTTTTCTTTACCGAGGAAAACCTGAACATTAAAGTAACGGCTAGCTTTGGCTTGGCGGCGTTTCCGGGCGATGCTCGTACCCGCAAAGATATATTGCGCATGGCCGATGAGGCCATGTATGTCGTCAAGAACAGCACGCGCAACAGTATTGCCCTGGCGGGCGAAGGCATCCGGGCATAAGTCCGTTTGCTTCCTCGCGCCGCCTGGCCGATCGTGTTAGGTTCAATCGCTTTCGTTTTTTCCGGAACCGAAAAGGGGAGGCCGCATGTCGCTTGAAGCATTGGGAATGATTGAAACCAAGGGTTTGGTGGGAGCCATTGAGGCCGCGGACGCCATGGTGAAGGCTGCCAATGTCGTCTTGATCGGCAAGGAATATATTGGCGCCGGGTACGTGACCGTGATGGTGCGGGGTGACGTGGGCGCGGTGAAAGCCGCCACCGATGCCGGTGCGGCGGCGGCGCGGCGCGTGGGCGAACTGGTGAGCGTACACGTGATCCCGCGCCCCCACAGTGAAGCTGAAAAAATCCTGCCGGGCGGTAGCCTTTCCGGCAAGAAGTCCTCCACTTGATAAATTAAAACGATTGAGTGATTGAGTGATCGGACCGTCAAGTGAGCCCTGGTCAGTGGTCGGCGTGCCGTTACCGCCTTGGAAGAAACAAACGATAAAGGCCGCGACGCTATGGATTATTGGGATCTTTAAGGACCATCTCGCAGCCACCAAATCGCGCAATCGCTCGATTATTCAATGAATCGATGCCCCTCGATCAAGACCTCCAGTCAGTCCAGGAAGCCCGCCGCTTAGTCGAAAAAGCGGCGGAAGCCCAGAAAGTTCTCGAACACTTTACCCAGGAACAAATTGACGTGGTGGTGGCGGCGTGTGCGGGCGCGGCGCGCCAGCATGCTGAGGCGCTGGCACGGATGGCGGTGGAGGAAACCACCTATGGCGTGGTGGCCGATAAGATCGAGAAAAATCTTTTTGGGGCCCGCGACGTTTACAACGCCATCAAAGACATGAAAACTGTGGGCGTCATTCGCGAGGACAAAGACGCCGGCATCGTGGAGATTGCAGTGCCTGCGGGCGTCGTGGCTGCCATCATCCCCACCACCAATCCAACGTCCACCGCTATTTTCAAAATCCTCATTGCCCTCAAAGCGCGGAATGCCATCGTGATGAGCCCGCACCCCTCTGCCGTTCGGTGCATCCGCGAGACCGCGCGAGTGATGTATGAGGCGGCCCTGAAAGCCGGGGCGCCGGAAGGCTCGATTGGGTGCCTGAGTGCACCCACCCCACAAGCGACGGAAGAGTTGATGCGGCACCGGTTGACTTCCATCATTCTCGCCACAGGCGGGACAGGCTTGGTGCGCGCCGCCTACAGTTCCGGGAAACCCGCGCTGGGCGTCGGACCCGGCAACGTCCCCACTTACATTCATCGCTCTGCCAACGTTCCCAAAGCGGTGGCCGACATCCTGACGGGCAAATGTTTTGACAACGGCACACTCTGCTCTTCGGAGCAGCACATGGTGGTGGACGCTGAGATTGCCGCGCAGGTTAAAGCGGAGACCGAGCGCCAGGGCGGATTCTTCCTCACCACGCAGCAGGCCGCGGCGGTGGCCCGCGTGCTCATCCTGCCCAACTTTCGCGTGAACTCAAAGATGGTGGGTCAGTCAGCGGATCGGATTGCCAAAGAAGCTGGCTTCGCCGTGCCGGCGGGAACGCGCGCGCTGGTGGCACCGCTCGACGGAATCGGAAAGGAATACCCGCTCTCGGCGGAAAAACTTTCTCCCGTCCTCTCTTTCTATGTGGTCAAGGACGCGAGCGAAGGTATGGATGTCTGTAACCGCTTTCTACGATTCGGAGGCATGGGACATACCATGTCCATCCACGCGAGCGACGAGCAAGTGATTCGCGAATTCGCTTTGAGTCTGCCCGCCTTTCGCATGGTGGTGAATTCGCCCGCCTCGCACGGCTCCATTGGATATACCACGAAACTTTTTCCCTCAATGTCGCTCGGCTGCGGCACACCGGGAGGCAATATTACGACGGATAATATCTCGCCCATGAACTTGCTTAACATCAAGCGCCTGGCGTACGAGCGGCGGCCGGTGAATAGCGCGGATGGAACGGCAATGGAAATGAGAGCGCGGGCCGAAGTCAATCCTGCTCCACCCTTCCCTGCGCCCCGCCCGCACTCGCCAGTTTCGGTTTCTTCTTCCTCGTCGTCGCCGTTGGCTTTGCCTGCAAAGGCCGGCGACCGCGCCGAAATCGCGCGCATCGTCCAACGTTTCATGGGTGCTGTCAACAAGCCTTTTACCGCTCCCTCGCCTGCCGCGGGGCTCACTTCCAAGCCGGGTAGCGCTGAAGGCAACACTCGTAACAATGTTGGTGGAGCGCCGCGCCCCGTGGACTTTGTGAGTGAAGACGATGTGCGCACTGCCCTCAAAAGAGGAGAGAAGATTTATGTCGGCCCTCGCACAATTATCACCCCTTCCGCCCATGACTTGGGCGACCCCCAGGAAGTATTTGTGAAAAATAGTTAGCGATATCCTGAAGTGGCGAGTGCAGTCCACGCCGCCGCACTTTAGGTGTATCAAATGATATTCAGTTTTTATCCAGCCGCATGAGCCATCAGTCTAAGCAATGCCACGAGCGACCGGCGGGTAGCCTCAAAGTGGGTGAGGCCCGGGGCCTCATACTCCGGTTCAAGCGACATCGTTCCCTGATAATTATTGCGGAGCAAAGCGCGAAGCTGCCCGAGCAAGTCAACCTGCCCGGCGCCCACGATGGCCGTGTGACATTTCGATTTTTCGACTACGCGTTCTTTTTTCTTCTTAAAAGCCTCGGCAAATTCCTTGCTGGTGGCGGCAGCGCCGCACCGAATATCTTTTATGTGCATGTGCCAGATACGTTTTTTGTCGAGCGCCGCATAGCCATCAGGATAGGAAACTTCACCATGCGAAACGCCATTGCCCACGTCCCAATTTGCGCCGAAATTGGCCGCCGGAACCCTTTTCAACATTTCCGCCAATTCGTGCCCAGTTGCCACATTGCAAGACCCCTCGTCTTCGAGGACCAATCGCATCCCGCCGCTAAGCGCAAGTTCCGCCGCTTTGCTCAACTCTTCCGCAATTTGCGAGTAGCGCGATTCAGGCTCCGCCACGCGGTAGAAGGCAAACACGCGCAGCTTATCAGTCCCCAGGGTGGGCGCCCTATCCATGGCGCGCTTCAGCAGGTCCATTTGCCCGGCGTAAGGGTAGGCGTCTTTTCCGCCGGCCACTGGTTTTGTGCCGGGAAGAGCGCATTTGAAAAGGGCGGTGTCGAGAACCGAAACTTTGAACTGGAACTTTTCGAGCGGGTCTTTGATTCTCTGCAGTTGCTCCGGGCTGGCCTCCGTGTTGTATGTGCCCCAAACGGTTCGAATCTCAACCCACGAAAGGCCGTAGCTCTTCATGGTCTTGAGCGCCTCCTCAAAATCTTTGGAGAGCTCATCGCTAATCACACCCAGCTTGAAGCGGGTGAGTGGCGGGGCGGAAGGCGTGCCGGGCCCCGAAAAAGATGGGAGTCCGCCCGCCAGCAAAGGGGCGCCGGAAGCGGCTGCCAAATTTCTTAAGAATGTCCGTCTTTTTATATTGGTCATGTTTTGTCCTCTGTAACGGCGGCTTCACGCCGCCACGCGACATGGCAGGCAAATTCGTCGGGAAGATTTGGAAAAGCTGGCGAGATAAACTCGCCGCACCTCATCCTCAATGATTGCCGACCGGCCGCACGCGCAGGAATAAAACAATGCCGCTCGGGTGCGAGCCGTAAGTGGGAACGAGCGATCCGGGAATTCCATAAAACGTGATTTGACCGCCGAGCGCCGCGGCCACGTGCGGGATCACATTGAACTCGCGATCATATCCCATGGTATAAGCCTGAACCCGCGCCAGAAAATGTTCCTGAAATCCGGGTGGCGCGATATTTTGGCCAAGCAGGAGTTCATTGGTCCTGTCCACATTTTCCAGCCGCCCCCAAAAATAATTCCGGGTTCGGAAATTCAAAGTGGACTCGGCCAGATACCCGTTAATAACCTCACCCTCCGGCAAGGTGCGATTGCGCCCCCAGACCAGAGTGCTCGCCCAGTTGCCATTGGTGATAGGGCGATTGTACATCACCGAGGCGGTCATGCGCAGGAAGTCTTCATTGGGATTCAGTTGCTCCGGACTTTTTAAGCGGCCGATGGAATACTGTCCGCTCCAATTCTGAGCAGGACTCACGGTAAGCCGGGTTGACCATGAATCAATCCGACCGGAATCGAGGTCCCAACGGTACTCGTCCGGCTCGCGCCCGTGAAAACCGGAAAATTCCAGACGCGCGACCTTGTAGGCGAATCCCGCGGTCAGCACGTCATCGGCAATGTGAGTGGAATCTTCAAGGTGATGGCCGAGAGCGGCCAGAGGATTTTCACTCGCAGACATCCGGTGTGGGAACCCGGTGGGTCCCATGGCCGGATCACCCACTGGCGCTGCGTAGAAAGAAAGCAATCCGTGGGCTCCGACTTTTACATCATAGAGGGCAGCCAACTCCATAAAGAAATCGTGCGGATGCTGTCCATCGACGATTGCCTTTCCATACGCCGTCTCGCCCACTTGAAACAGTTCGGGATATTCTCGTTTGGTAACGGTGGCAGGCTCGAGACTTAACATTGTGCGCAGGGTCAACGTCCCCGGACCAATCTTTCGCTGCGCCATGGGCATGATCCAGTTGGTTGAAAATATTTTATCCCTGCCCCTTGGCCCGGACTGTTGATTGGAATTCAGAAACCCAACCCCGTGTAACATCAGCATCCAGTCCCCTCGTTTGGTCATGATCATCGCGTGCGGAGTGGAGTTGGGTTCGGCGCTTGTTCCTGACGAACCGTGACTAACGATTGCTTCAATGAACGAATGCGGCTGCCCCATGTTCATGCCGCCATGATCCATAGTAGCCATTTGGCTTTGAGTTCCGGGCTTTCCCATTTCCATTCCCGGCATCGCGGGCTCAGAGGGTTGCGCCGCAGGTTTTTCTCTCCCTATTTTCATTCCGGACCTGTTGTGACCTGCACTTTCTTTTTTAATATTCTTCTTGCGGGTCTTCGCAGTGTGCGGTCGTGTTTTCTTACTACTTTCGGGAGGTTGAGTGTCCGCCTGCGAAGGTAATGCGCCCGCCCTCGCCGGCCCCGTGGCTCCGAAGCCGAACAGTGAAACAGAGAAAACTGAAAATAAAAACACGATTAAAAATGAATGACCAAAGTTTTTCATCGCCCTCCTTATTTCAGGTCGAATCCTTCAGATTAAAGTGAATGGTATTTCTATGAAGCCGTTTGGCGAGGAAGTCCCTTAAGCCCGAAGGAGGGAATTGTTGTGGCAAAGAGTGCGGCCGGTGGAAAATCCAGGAGGCGAATGAGAAATTGTACTCCTAAACCGGATAACCTGCGGGATTGAGGTGACGACAAAAAAAGCAAGACCTGTCAAATGGGCGCTGTTTGGCAAGCCTGAGGCTATATCCGGCGCGGCGTGAGCCACCAGGCTGGCAATTGGATAACCATGATTGGGACAACTTGAATGATTCTGGTTACCACTCTGCCGGTCCGGGATTTCGCTTTTGTGATGGCAAAGATTTCCAGCCGCCTGCTGATGTTGCTGTGGACAGGACGAACAAGCACACAACGCGGCGCAGCCGATAGCCAGAAGCCATCCGGCATTAAAAACCGCAAGCACAGCAATCGCTACTACGAACTTCTGTGGGCCTCGCAACCTGGAATTCCCCGCTTATCTAAGATGCTGCGGAGGACGCAGAGGATGCAGCCGCCAGACAGACTGGGCGGAATCCCTGGAACGGTTCTTTACAAGTCGTGTCTGAAAACAGCCGGCATTGTGAAGGCTTGCAACCGTTCGCGCCCTCTGTCACCATGAAGTCCAATTCATGCGCTGGCAAGTGGCCACTATGCATTCCGAATCGGTTCTGCAAATTGCCCGACAACTGAACCTGCCGCCATTGTTGGCCCGCTTATTGGTCCTCCGGGGTATTGATACGCCCGAATCGGCGACCCGATTCCTGAACCCAAACTTGAACCAACTGCACGACCCTTTCCTGATGGCGGGCATGGATGCCGCGGCACATCGTTTACGCCGGGCGATTGAACGCCAGGAGAAAATCCTGATTTACGGCGATTATGATGTGGATGGGACGATGGCCGTGGTGGTGCTTCTCACCGCCCTGCGCTCACTGGGCGCCGCAGTTGACGCGCACGTTCCTCACCGGCTCACCGATGGTTACGGCATGCGCAAATCGGTAATTGAACAGGCCGCCGCGCAGTCTTACGCCGTGGTGCTGAGCGTCGATACGGGAATCCGGGAGCACGAGGTGATTGACCGCGCCCGTGAGTTGGGCGTGGATTGCATCGTCACTGATCATCATCTTCCTGATGATCACCTTCCGCCCGCTTGTGCCATTCTGAATCCGCGCCGCAAGGACTGCGGCTATCCCGAAAAAAATCTGTGTGGCGCCGGAGTCGCATTCAAGCTGGCGCAGGCATTGCTCAATAAAGGCGGCGCCGGCGTTACCGACCGGATGCTCATGTCTTATCTGAAGATCGTCGCGATTGGCACCATCGCGGATATCGTGCCTTTGACAGGTGAGAATCGCGTCATCGCTCATTTTGGCCTTCAGGGTCTATTGTCGCCGGTCAATCCGGGGCTCGAAGCCTTATTGGCCGTTTCCGGCCTCGCGGGCAAGACGATTACGTCAGGCGACGTCGGTTTCCGAATCGCGCCTCGTTTGAATGCCGCCGGCCGGATGCAAAACGCGCACGACGTGATTGACCTGTTCACGACATCTGATGCGGCGCGAGCCCGTGAAATTGCGGAGCGATTGGAAAGCTTAAACCGTGAGCGACAGCGTGTGGAAGCTGAAATTCTCAGCCACGTCACAAAATTTATGGACCAGCATCCTGACAAGCGTGAGTGTTATTCCCTGGTCCTATCGGGTGAAGGTTGGCACCGGGGAGTGATCGGCATTGTCGCGCAGCGAGTGGTGGAGCTCTACCATCGCCCAACGCTGGTCATCGGAATTGAGGATGGAATCGGGCAGGGGTCGGCAAGATCCATCGCGGGATTTCATCTTCTGAATGCGCTGACCCAGTCGAGCGATCTCTTCGACCGCTTTGGAGGTCACGCGCAGGCTGCCGGGTTCACACTTCCCGCCAGCCGAATTGGCGAACTTGAAACCCGCCTGGAGGCATACTGCCGGAGCGTTCTCCAGCCGCATGATCTTGAACCGGCTTTGCGAGTGGATGCTGAGATCAATCTGGATGAAGCTTATGGCGGCCTGTTTGACGAGCTGCGCCGTCTCGAGCCTTATGGTTTCGGGAATCCCACTCCCACCTTTGTGGCTCGAAGTGCCCGCCTCCTCGAATCACCGCGCGTCCTCAAGGAAAAGCATCTAAAATTAAGGGTGGCGCAGGGCGCGCAATCGTTTGATGCCCTGGGTTGGGGATGGGCCGGCCGGTGCGGGCCGCTCGCCAGTGGGCAGAAAATGGATTTGGCATTCGCGCTGGATGAGAATAATTTCCAGGGCAGAAAGTCGATGCAATTGATTTTGAAGGATCTGAAGGTGGATGGCGTGAGTTGTGTTCGAGGCAGTCGGGGTGTGTGACAATTTAGAAAGCACGATCTAAAGTGCCGGAGCTAGAAGCATTGGGTTCACAAAGTCTAAGCCAGCAAACTGATCAGAGACGAAGGCGCATCACCGGTCTGGTGGGCGTGGCGTTGGGCGTGACCGTCCTGATCGTAGTGGGCGCTTATTGGCGGGGCCACGCGCGCAAAGACAGTGGGGTGCCCTTGCCTCTGGCGCTACCCAAAAACGTTGACCAACGACTTTCCGGTTACACCTTCACTCGCTCGGATGAAGGACGCCGTATTTTCACTATCCACGCCGCCCGGACGATGTCTTTCACGCATGGCGGCTCAACCGTTTTGCAGGACGTTTATGTGGAGGTCTTCGGTCCCGCAGGCAACCGCCGTGACGTCTTGCGCACAGAACAATGTGACTATGATCCAGGCACTGGACAACTCTTTGCCGGCGGCAAGGTGGCAATCGAGTTGAATAACCTGGGCAGAATGCTTCCTGATGCGGGGCCTTCCACCCTACCCCGCCAGGACCCGGTGTATCTTGAAACTTCGAAAGTTTATTTCAAACAGAAGGGCACGCTTGCTGTTACGGACCAGCCGGTGACGTTCCATACGGAGCGCGGTTCGGGGACGGCGACGGGAATGACGTATGACACGCGCACGGGATCGCTGGAACTCCAGAATGAT
>DASYXZ010000130.1:0-15670 GCA_035934315.1 Terriglobia bacterium
CGATTGGCGCTACGGTTACGAGTTAAGCCGTGAGACCGGGCTGAAGTCCGGAACGCTTTATCCTATTCTGATGCGCCTTGAAAAGCACAAATTGCTGGAGGCTCGCTGGGTGGCGGCGGGAGATGGCGTGCCGCCTCGGCACACCTACCGTCTGACTCCGAATGGATTGGAATTGGCGCGGTCACGCGTTCGCGGGATAGCCGAGTCCCGCAATAAGCGGCTGCAGGAACAACCTAATCTCAGCAGTGGGTAAAGTGATGCTGGCAACCTATCTCCGCCAAGCCGCAACCATGCTCATGGAATCCGCGATTCGCATCGCACCTCCGGAATCGCGCGACTGGGGACAGGCGATGCAGGGCGAACTCTATCATGTAGAAGGTCATTGGGCCGCCCTGATGTGGGCGCTGGGCGGAGCGAGCGTTCTCGCCAAGAGCGCCCTTGCCGCCCTTTTTATTCCGGGCCAGCCTGGCGAGGCTATACCGTCTGGCGCGGGGCTTTTTGCCAAGGATGTTCCAATAAGCAGAGCAGCACTGGCCATCGGCGGGGCGTGCGTGCTGGCGGCGCTGCTATTTTTCGCTGCTCCACCCTTTCGCCAGGCGTTGCACGTTTCGCTGAGGCCCTGGTACTCAACGTTTCGAGGCACCTACGACAATTTCCAGCCGGATGTTGAGGCTCTGGCCCGACAGGCAGACCGTAAGCACGACGCCGAAGGGCTGGCTTTCTGCGCCATGCGGCTCCAGAATTCGCCCCAGAGCGCCCGGCTGGCTGAAGAAGCTATCCGCCTTGACCCAAGTCTTCTTTGGGTATACGCGATGGTGGCGGTGCGTCATCCCGGTCTTCCCGAAATCAGCCAGTGGGTTCCCACGCTCGAGGGCTGGGATCCGCAAAATGCCCTCTTCCCCTTGATTACTGCGGAGAGTATTGACTTGATTCATGCCAACCGCGAAGACGAAAAAATGCGAGCAGGTGAGAACGACCCGGCGTGGCAACGCGCCATGACCGCTGCGTTTCAATCCCCAAAGTTTGATGATTACCTGGAGCGTCTCGAAGAACTGGACCGAAGAGTGGTATCCCGATATGGTGTTAACGACCCGGCGGAGGTAATGTCTGAAAGCAATCGAACCTTGCCGACCTATTCGATTTGGGATTCCAGGCGTTTCGCATCTTCTTTAATCCGCTCCGGAGAAGATCTCGCCGCCCGCGGTGACCGAAAGGGCGCCATGGAAAAATATTGGACGGCGGCACGCTTCGGCCAGTTAATCGATTCGCAGGGGCACACCAGTTCCGAACACTTGTTGGGCACCAGCGTTCAAGCGATGGCCTACAAACAACTCCAGAGGCTTTCGCCCAAGGAAGAGAACCAGACGGAAGCGGCACTTTTCAGTTATCTGGCGGTGAAGTTCGACCCGAAGAGTGAGGCACACGTATGGCGTGGGGGATGGATTTTTGGCCAGGAGATCTGCCAGCGGAACGCCGCGGTGCTGATGGCTTCAGGGCTGATGTTCCTGATCTTTTCCGGTATCCTGGTGGTCGCTATACCGGTCCTGATTGCCGGCAGTCGCCGGAGCGCGCGCCCGGCGGTTGAGCGCGCCAGACCCATGGCGACGATGGTTGTCTTGACCAGCGGCGTGGGTTTATTGTTCTCCTCGGTGATGCTTTACCTCACTTATCGTCCTTACTGGTACATTTTCCAGAGCGCCATCTTGAATGGCGACAGCAGCCAGGCCCGGGACCTCCGCGCCTTTCTGAATTCCACTCAGATGGTATTCGGCCTTGACTTGTACCTTTCGCCGGGCGACCGGGCTAATTTTTGGTGGGCCGTGACGTCGCTGGCTGTAGCAGGTTTGGGCTTCATTCTTCTGCGACACGCGTTGGGCCGGGCGCGAATTCCCGCGCTTCGGCATAGTCCCTGAGTGCCATAACATTTCAACAAGCGGTAGCCAAAAATGGGGCTACGACAACTGAGGGTACGTGTGTGCGAGTCGTGAACAAAGTGCTTGGGAGATAGCGCCTTGAAGCGCATGCTGGATTTAGGCTGCGGCCGCAATAAAGCTCCGGGATCGATTGGCGTGGATTCGAATTGCGATGCCACTGCGGCGGATGTCATTGCAGACTTGAATCACGCTTTGCCCTTTCCTGACGACAGTTTTGACGAAGTTCGCGCCATTCATCTGATCGAACACGTGGACGACATCGTGCGCGCTATCGCAGAGATTCATCGCATAACGCGCCATGGAGGGCGACTCTGCCTGGTTACGCCCCACTACACAGATTCAACTTCGTGGCGTGACCCCACCCACCGCTGGCATTTGAACACCTATTCGTTTCGGTACTGGGAGGCACGTGGGTTTCACAACGAGCGCCATTGGTACACCCGGCTGGAGCTCCGGGAAATCTCTTTGCACGTCGAGCTGGCCCGCTTGTGGAAATACACGGGGGTTCAGTGGCTGGTGAACCGTTTCGAGTGCTTCCGGCGTTTTTGGGAGCAGTATCTATGCTTCATTATTCGCGGCAAACAAATGGAGTTCACGTTCGAAGTTGCGAAGCCAAGGGCGGACAAGCCGCAACGAAACTCGGCAAGAGTAGGACATGGAAGGTGGCAAGAGACAAAAATCTCAGGGGGCGAGAGTCAGTTCGAGATGAGTATTACAGGAGATGAAATATGAAAAAACTCATCGCGACAGCAGCTTTGCTACTCGCGGGTCCTATGTTGGCGTCGGCGCAGAACGCGGACCCAAAGTATCGAGGCCAAGGTTATATCTTTCTTGGAGTGGGCAGTGGGACAGACAATCCCCGCTTTGAGCACGTAGGCGGTGGAGGGGAAGTTCTCCTTTTCAGGGGGATCGGGGTGGGCGGAGAACTTGGGGCCATGGGTACGCCCGGTGAAGGAGAGGGCGTGCTCTCTGTCGGCCCGGCCTATCACTTCCTCCATGCATTCCACAAATCGAAGATCGACCCCTTTGTTCAGGGTGGATACACCGGCACCTTCGCAGGAGATGTCCCTATCGAGGGTGGTAGGGGGATTCTCTTCAACTTCGGCGGCGGCATGAACTATTGGTTCTTCAAAAGATTGGGTCTGCGCTTGGAGTTTCGAGACTACGTCCATCACACATCCTTTTACCCCTCCGGCGGAACTACAGATCAATACTGGGGCGTGCGGATCGGCTTGACGGTGAGGTAGAACTAAAGCAAGGGGCGGCTTACTTTAGAAAACAAATTACAGACCCGGAAACTCAATGCAGTCTTCTGCCTTCTTGTCACTGTCTACTGTCTATTGCTCTTTTTTCACTGCCGGTTCCGGCATGTATCGATGGAAGTCACCGGGCGCGTGGGTGTGCTCGAATTGGATGGTGGTGTGAGTGATTCCGAACTCCTTCGCCACCACTTCATTCAGGCGGTGGCAAATGCGTTCGCTTTCTGACGTGGGCATATCCAGAATCCGCACGTGGCAGGAGAGGGCTCGCGATTCGGAGCCCAGCGACCAGATGTGGACGTCGTGCACCTCGCAAACACCGGGGACGCCGAGCATCGCCGTGGCCACATTCTCAAGACTCATACCCTTGGGCAAACTTTCCAGAAGGATGTTCATTGATTCCGTGACAATCCCCACCGCCGACCACAGAATCATGCCGGCAATCAGGAAGGCAATCAGCGGGTCGATAAGAGGTTGTCCTGTTTTGCGAATCAGCCACGCGCCCACGATGATGCCCAAGCTCGAAAGCGCGTCGCCCAGGTTATGAATAAAAACGGCGCGCAGGTTCAAGTCAGCCCGCCCGCCCCTAAGCCCAAAAGTTATCGCCCCGTTCACCACCAGCGCCATGACGCCCACCCAGAACATGGCGCCCGTGGCGATGGGTTGAGGACTTACAATTCTCTGGTAGCCTTCGTAACAGATAAAAACCGCCACGCCCACCATCACAATTGAATTCACAAAGGCGGCCAGCACTCCGGCGCGCTGGTAGCCGAAAGTTTTCTGATGATCGGGAGGGCGATGCTCCCAATAAATTGCGATGGCGGAAAGAACGAGCGCGGGCACATCCGTGAGGTTGTGCCAGGCATCGGAAACGAGCGCCAGGCTGTGGGCGAGCGTGCCCACCACAAATTCCACGGCCACCAGCGCCAGGGTGACCGCCACGGCGAGTTTCACCACCCAACCTACCGCGTGTGAATGATTGTGAGTGTGCACGCCGGCCTATGCTCTCCTTTCCGCAGGGCGATTGTATGCCAACGCAAATCAAGAGTCCAACGAGCGGAAGAAACTGCGTTGACTAAGCGGCGCGCTTCAGGACGGCCCTTGCCGGGCTAAAGCCCGGCCTTACAAAGCCAAGATACGTCACTTCGGCTTCCCGCAGTGACGGGTTTATATTAAGATGTGGGGATTGTGGTGAAGAAGCATTTGATGTTTGCTCTCTGTGTTGTGTTTGCGTGTGGCGGTCTGAGCGCGCAGACGCCTGTCTGGCAGCCATCGCCAGGACATACGCAACAGCCAATATGGCCGGGCGCGGCGCCTGATGCGCAGCCAGTTCCGGGACCGGAGTTTGTGGTGAAGTCGAAGGGGCTCATTGGCGGCAGGCCGGTTGTGAGTGTGTACAACGTGTCGCGGCCGAGGATGACAGTTTATTCGCCAACCGGGAAAAATACGGGCGTCGCGGTTGTCGTGTTTCCCGGCGGGGGCTTTGAGGAATTGGCCATCGATCTGGAAGGCACGGAGGTTTGTGATTGGCTGACGTCCAGGGGGATCACGTGCGTGCTGCTGAAATATCGCGTGCCGAGCCTGCCCTATGACTGGCACTGCAAGTGCCGGCCCGACAGTTTTGTGAAGTCGTCACAGGCGCTGGAAGACGCGCAGCGGACGATGGGGTTGGTGCGCTTACACGCCGCAGAGTGGCAGATCGATCCGCACAAGATAGGAGTGCTCGGGTTTTCCGCTGGAGGGTATCTGGTGGCGGAGATTAGCACGAACTTTGAGCGCCGTTTGTACGCGCCTGTCGATGCGGCTGACAAGGAAAGCTGCCGCCCTGATTTTGCCGTGGGCGTTTATCCGGGGCATCTTAGAGTTGGCGGTGACGCTTACAGATTGAATCCGAATGTTCCAGTCACTCGCCAGACGCCGCCAACGTTTTTGGTGCAGGCGGAAGATGACAACGTGGACGGCGTACACCAATCGGTGGCGTACTACATCGCGCTGAAGAAGGCCGGGGTGCCCGTGGAGATGCATTTGTATGCGCAGGGCGGCCATGCGTTTGGACTGCGGCGGACAAAGCTTCCAATAACGCGATGGCCTCAGTTGGTGGAGACCTGGCTGGGGACGATTGGAATGATTCCGGAGTAGTAGCGCGGAGTGTGCACGCCGACCTCCGCTCTCCCTTCCCGCAGGGCGATTGTATACCAACTTAAATCAAGTGTGTAATGCCAGGGAGTGGTTTGAATCGGGTGGGTCCGCAGAACAGGGCTGCGGCATTATGCGGCCCCTTCGGAAGGCGAATCTTGCGGGTCGGCCAGGTGAAGCCAACGGACACTTCCCTTCTCCATCGACCTTGGAGTAAAGTAGAAGGTGAGGCGAAAGATTCTTCCACAGCTTGCGCGCTCACTGGGGAGAGGGGATGGGGACATTGAATTCTGAATCATCATGGAAAAACCTGGCGAACGGCGGCCGTCTGGGGCGCCCTGGGCCGCCCCCTGCGTGTCGATTCTGTGTTGACATGAGGGCTGGGGCTTTCGTCGTTCTGTTGGTTGCCTCACTACTCTGGAATTCTCCCGCCGCGGCGCACCAAACAGTCTCCAAGTCTACGGCGCCTGGCAAGTCCACGGCCACCACGCCCGCTCACCAAGCCGCACCCTCTGAAAACGCCCAAACAACCCTTTCCACGCACGTGAACGTCGTCAACGTCCCCGTTTCGGTGCTGGGCAAAAACGGCCTTCCGGTCATCGACCTAACGCAAAATGATTTTCAAGTCTTCGAGGACGGTAAAGAGCAAACCATCAAATATTTCCTGCGTGGGTCGCGACCGCCGCTCCGAATCGGATTGATCATAGACACCAGCAATAGCGCGCGAAGGCAATTGCAGTTCCAAAAGGATGCGGCGAGCGAATTTGTTTTCAACATGCTTCAGGGAAGAAACAGCAAGAATCAGATTTTTCTTCAGACCTTCGATGCCACCAGCTCGGTCATCCAGGACTTCACAAACGACCCTGAAGCGCTGAATGAAAAAATCCTGGATCTCAAAGCGGGAGGCGGGAAAGCCCTCTACGACGCCATTTATTATGCCTGCAAGGAAAAAATGCTCAAGTCCGGCCCCCCCTCCGAAAACCGGCGCGTCGTGGTGGTAATCAGCGACGGGATGGACGCGGAGAGTAAACATACGCTGGAGGAAGTACTCTCCATGGCGCACAAGACTGAGACCATTATCTATGCGCTCGGTAATGCGGCCTGGGGCTATTCCAATCCGGGAGATAAAGTCCTGAAAATCATGGCTGAGGACACGGGCGGCGCGGCTCTCTTCCCCCAGGGCAAAGAGCCGGGCACCGATCTGGCGACGGGGTACCTATCGCACGGCCAGATTGGCGACACCTCGCAGAACACGGGCCTGGGTGCGGCTACGGGTGTTTACTCCTCCGAACGCCTGATCCAACTTGCCGATGCGCTGGACGCCATCAGTAAGGAACTCAACGAGCAATACAGCATCGGCTATACGCCGTTGAATGACAGGCTGGACGGCACTTACCGGACCATCCGCGTGGTGGTGCTTCGCAAAGGCGTTCAAATCAGGTCCAAGCCGGGATACTTCGCGTCAGCGGAGTAGTAACTTTTTTTACGGCGAGGTTCAAAGTATAATATTCAGATGAAGAAGCGCAGGCCACAAAATTACTCAAAACTCCGCGAACAGCTCCGCCGCGAGGACGAAGCGGAAATGGCAAAACTGACGCCAGCCGAGCGCTTGCGGATTGGACTGGAACTTTCGGAGTTCGGTCTGAAATTATACGCAGCTGGACAGAAGGCACGTGTTGAAGGAAACCCTTCAAAAAGTCGCCGCAACGCTTAAGAGTCTTCAGGCCCCATACGCATTGATCGGCGGGTTTGCGCTCATGGCGCGTGGCATCGTGCGTGCGACGAAGGATGTGGACTTTCTCATAGATTTTCCTCTTCATGAGGCTGCGTCGCTCACCCAATCATTAAGAGCAAATGGCCTGGACGCCGTTTTTAGAAAGGGAGGGGCGGAAGATCCAATCGTGGGAATAATTCGAGTCACTCTTCCAACCTCGACAGACCCCATCCAGTGCGATATTCTTTTTCCTTCTAGAGCCTGGCAGGCAGAAGCTGTACGAAATGCGAATCCTGTCAAACTGGAAGGTTTTGATGTTCCGGTGGTTCGCGCCGACGACTTGTTTCTGCTCAAACTTTATGCGGGCGGTCCGCAAGATTTGATGGATGCCGCCAACCTTTATGAGTTGCAAAGTGGGGAGGAACGAAGGGCGTGGAAAGAACGCGCCGCCAAAATCGGCAGATCGAAGATGTTCGCCCGGTGCTTGACTTTCCTGCCTATCAGAGATTAGTGGCTGAGACCGAGCGAGCCCCAGGTCATCTTCCAGCAAATTCTAATCTAGGCGAGTGAGACGGTCTTGCCCGTGCGCGCCGACTCATAGCACGCCATCATAATCTTCATGTCGCGCAAGCCTTCCTCGCCCGGAGTCGTAACGTCGCGGTCGTGCGCGATGGCGTCGGAAAAAGCGTCAATCTCCGTGGTGAACTGGTCCCAGGTGGAAGCTTGCGTAACGGTGGTTTTTCCCCCCTGATAATACTGTTGCACCAATCCCAGATATGAATAAGCCGGGTCCATCTGCACCCAGCCGTTGGGGCCGGCGGCGCGATAGCGATTCACTCCGTCCGCTCCATAACTGTTGTAACAATTGGCAATGATGCCGCTGGGAAACTTGAGCATGAAGGCGATGCTTTCCTCGCAGGAGTTGAACTTCACCGGGTCAGACGACCATGACTCAGCGTAAACACTCACCGGCTCCTCCCCGGAAAGGTAACGCGCCGCCTGCAGGCAGTAAGGGCCAATGTCCATTAATGACCCGCCACCCGATAATACCCGGTTCAGCCGCCACTGCTTCGGATCTCCAATCACAAAAGTAAATTCAGCGTCGATCATCCTGATCGGGCCGAACTTCTTTTCGCGGCACATTTTTATTGCTTCCAGATTATAACGCTCATAGCGCAGGCGATAGGCCACCATCAGGCGCCGTCGCGCTTCGCGACAGGCCTTCACCATCGCCTCCGCGTCCGCCACCGAAGTACACATTGGCTTCTCGCACAGCACGTGTTTGCCGGCCCTGGCGGCGCGAATGGTATATTCCGCGTGCATGGAGTTGGGCAGCGCAATGTAGACGGCATCGATCTCCGGGTTGGACGCAATCTGGTCGTAATTCTCATAGTTGTAAATGTTCTTTTCCGGCACGCCGTAAAGCTGGGCGAAGTGACGCGCCTTTTCCGGATGGCCGCTCACAAATCCGGTCAGCTTGGAAAACTTCGCTTTGGCCAGGGCGGGCATCATCTCGCCGGCGATCGCGCCAATCCCCACAATGGCGTAGCCCAGCGGCTTGGTGTTTTCTTCGGCTGCAATAGCCCGTGGACTCGAGAAATTGCCTCCCAGCGCTGAAACTGCGGCGGCGCTCCATCCCATTTTCTTCAAGAAATCACGACGTGAACGACGATGCATAGAGCCTCCTCCCGATAATCAGCGGCGAAAATCCGGCGACTTGTGAAAAATTCAGATTCATTTCTCGAAGGGCGAAGTTTACCACGGGAATCCGCGCTAGGGGTCAGCCAGACTTTTTCAATTGACAAGTTGCTCCGTCCCGCCTTAAATCGCCAGGAATCCTAATGCGGAGAACCCATCTATGGACATCAACAAATTTTGCGACGAACTCAGCCGGGCCAACCTGATCGATTTAAGCCAAACGCTGGAAGAACACATGCCACACTTCCCGTCCCACTCCAAATTCTTCCACAATTTGTGGGGCTCTTACTGGCACGGCAACCGGTCATTAAGCTATCAACTGGTGATGCATGAGCACAACGGCACGCATGTTGACGCCCCCGCCCATTTTATCAGTGACGCGAAGCCGCAGGCCCACGTCACCATCGAGCAGGTGTCGCTCACGCGGCTGATGGGCCGGGGAGTGCGGCTCGATTGCCGGAATTTTAAGGCAGGCGATTACGTTTCAAAGAGTTTTATCGCGGCGTGGGAAACGCAGCACGGGTCTCTGAAGGGGGGGGACGTCGTTTTATTTGATTTCGGTTGGGCGACACGCTGGGGCATCCGGCCGCACGACCAACAGTATCTTGAAAACTGGCCGGGGGTGGGCATTGACGCGGTGGAATATCTGATTGAGAAATCCGTGGACGCGCTGGGGGTTGATACTCTTTCGCCCGACCCGCCCGAAGCGCTCGAGAAAAATCCCATTCATCCCGTGGTCCTCGAAAAGCAGGTTCTGATTATCGAAAACTTGTGCAATCTTGACCTGCTTCCTGATTTCTTTATTTTTCTGGCTTTGCCTTTGAAGATTAAGGCGGGGTCCGGTTCGCCCATTCGCGCTGTGGCTTTGGTCTAGCAGATTGAATGAAAAGCTCGCTCCGGACGTCATTCTGAGGAGTCCAACGGACAACGAGGAATCTCGCATTGCCTGTCATTGCAGAGCGGGATTCCTCTCCCGCGCCTGCGGGATCGGACTGACAAGAGTGGAAATCTCATTCCAGCAAACTGCAACCGGGCACGCGGCGGATCGTCCGGGGAAATCCGGGAGGGGAGATGATGAAACATTATCTTCGTGTTCTGGCTGTATTCGCGGCAGTAATTCTTTCGGCGCCCAAACTCGCACCTCAGGCGCCGGAAAAGCCGTCGGGCTCGCACAACTGGCCGGCGGGATTTCGGCAAGTCCTCCAGCAAAACATTTTACAGTTCTGGATTGACCACGCCATCGACCGTCAGTACGGCGGCATGATTGGCTGGCTCGACCGCCAGGGCAATCCCATTCCACCCGGAACCAAATCCCTGGTGCAGCAATCGCGCGTGGTGTGGACGTTCTCAGCGGCTTACCAACGCTATCCCCTGCCAGTCTACAAGGACGTGGCCACGCATACCCTCAAATTCCTGCGCCAGCACATGTGGGACAAAAAGTACGGCGGGTATTACTGGCTGGTGGACCGCGAGGGCCGTGTGGTGGATGGCGAAAAGCATCTCTACGGTGAAAGTTTCGCCACTTACGCCCTGGCAGAATATGCGCGGGCTTTCAATGATGCCCACGCGCGCCGCGAGGCATTGGAATTGTTTCGCCTCATCGACCAGAAGGCCCACGACAATGCCAACGGCGGCTACTTTGAAGCCTTTAGCACGGACTGGAATCATCAACTCAAGAATCCCCTGGCTTTGAATTTGCCGGACCGGAAGTCGATGAACACGCATATCCATTTACTCGAGTCACTGACCACGCTTTACAAAGTGACGGGCGATCCCCAAGTCAGGACGCGAGTGCAAGAGTTGTTCAACCTCTGTTTGAATAAAATTGTGGACCCGCGCCAGGGTTACCTGCGTCTTTATTTCTCCAACGATTGGAAACCGGCGGAAGACTCAGACACCAGCTCCTACGGTCATGACATTGAATTGAGCTGGCTGATAACCGAGAGCGCAAAAGCGCTGGGCCGCGCTGATGACCCGCGGGTAAAGCAGGTTGCGCTCGCGCTTGTTGACCACACGTTGCGAGATGGCTTCAATCACGAACTGGGGGGCGTTTACACCGAAGGCCCGGTTGAGGGTCCTGCGAAAATAAAAACAATGTCATGGTGGGTGGAAGCTGAAACATTGGTGGGACTGCTGAACGCCTACCAATTGACCGGGAATAGGGCGTACCGCAGCCGGTTCGAGCAGCAGGCCGCGTTCGTCTTTGACCATTTCGTCGACCGCCAGTATGGCGAGTGGTTCAGGGACGTCCAGCCTGACGGCAAAGTGACCGGCAACAAAACCGACGAATGGAAGGGGCCTTACCATCACGCGCGCGCGTGCATGGAAGTGATTCAGCGGATGGGAAGTTTGGGGCGGAAGTGAATCGCTTTAGAATTCTGAACCGGTCTTTTCCGCGGTCGATACTGTCTGCGTCCGCCGCAGCAGTAATGCCAGCGCCGAGCCCACCAGCAGTCCCAGGCTGAGAGCGCCGAAACCGTAAATGAAATTGCCCGTCCGCTTGTTGAGATACCCGACGGCGAGAGGGCCAAAATATCCCCCAAGATTTCCGATGGCGTTGATCAGTCCCATGGCGGAGCCCGCACTTTTGCGCGGCAGCGTTTCAGTGGGAATCGCCCAGAAAGGACCGTGCCCTCCGTAAGACCCGGCGCCCACCAGGGCAATCAAGATGAAGGAGAGATTAGGCATCCCCTGGCTAAGGAGAACGCCCGCCAAAAGGAAGGCGCCGCCCCACGCCAGCGCGAATGCCAGGTGCCCCCGACGCTCGTGTTTTCGGTCCGAATGGCGTGAGTTTAGAACCATGCCGACCATGGTGATGAGATATGGAATGGCGTTGAGGATCCCTATCTGGAAATTTGAAAGGTGCTTTGAACCATTGGCGATGGCGGTTGGAAGCCAGGCCTGGTATCCATAATTGCCGCAGTTGATAAGGAAATAGATGGCAATTAAGATCAAAACTTCAGAACGCAAAAAGGTTTTCAGGATGGACTCTTGCGGCAAGGCATCAAGCTCCGCCGATTCGCGCCGCAGTGTTGTTTCGAGGTATTCGCGTTCTTCGGTTGAAATCCAACGAGCTTTGCGCGGGTGGTCTGCGATGTACCAATTCCAAATCAACAGCCACACAAAGGGCAGCGCGCCTTCGGAAATGATCATGGCGCGCCAGCCCCACCGGCCAAGTATCCAACCTGAAATGGGAGAGGAAATAACCACAGCCGCGGGCAGGCAGAGCATCCAATAAGCGTTGGCGCGCGCCCGTTCGGCGCGGGGGAACCAGTGGGAGAGCAGGACTAACACGGCGGGCCAAACGCCGCCCTCCGCCACGCCCAGTAGAAACCGCGCCATCAGGAATTCCCTTTGGGTTTGGACCAGTCCGCAAGCCACCGCACAAACTCCCCACACGATCAGCAAAGCGTTCACAAACCATTTGGCGCTCCACCTTTCAGCGATGTAGCCGCCGGGAATTTGCAGCAACACATAGCCCCAGAAAAATAGTCCAAACGCGTTGCCTTGCTGGGTGGGGTCCATGTGCAGGTCGAGCCCAATCTGCGACATGGCGAGCGACAAGTTCGTGCGGTCCACGTACGCAATGGTGTACATGATTAAGGCAACGGGGATGATTCGCAGCCAGCGTTGTTCAGGCATCAGACTCTTGACTCCATAGCAGCGGCGGGATTATAGCCTTGTTTCCGGCGGAAGTCGTCACGTTTGACATCGCCGGGCACGTGTGCATACTATCGAGAGTACCCAGATATTGCCATGAACGGCGAAAACCTACAATCCGCGTGGGAATTGCTGAAAGAAGCGTACCAGTATCAGGTCGGCGGCGAGTATGACATGGCCGTGGAACTTTACAAACGTTCCCTCAAACTTCATCCCACGGCTGAGGCCTACACTTTTTTGGGTTGGACGTACCGCTTCCAGGGCAAGATTGAGGAGGCCATCGCCGAGTGCAAGAAGGCCATTCAGATCGACCCGGAATTCGGCAATCCCTATAACGATATCGGCGCTTATATGATCGAAAAGGGCGAGTACGACGAGGCGTTGTCGTGGCTGGAGCGCGCGCTCCAATCGCGCCGCTACGAATCTTATCACTTCCCTCATTACAATCTGGGCCGCGCTTACATGGCCAAAGAATTGTACGGCAAGGCGCGCCATCACTTCGAACAAGCCCTCAAAATCACTCCTGATTACACTCTGGCCAAAGAGGGTTTGGAAAAAATACGGCGAAAACTGCAATGATGCAAGCCATCGTCAAGCCGCACGCCAAACCCGGAGCGGAACTCCGCCAGGTGCCCTTGCCGGAAATTGGCCTGCAAGATGTCCTGGTGCGCGTTCAGGCGGCCTCCATTTGCGGGACCGACTTGCACATTTATCAATGGGACCGCTGGTCGCAGCGACGCATCAAGCCGCCCCTGGTATTTGGACACGAATTTTGCGGCGTGGTGGAACGCGTGGGCGCTGAAGTGATTGCAGTCCATGAGGGCGATTTCGTTTCCGCGGAGATGCACCTGTCTTGCGGACATTGTTACCAGTGCCGCACCGGGCAAAGCCACATTTGCCAGAATGTGCGCATCATCGGCGTGGATCTTGACGGCTGCTTTGCTGAATACGTAAAAATTCCTGAATCAAATATCTGGAAAATCGATCCGGCAATTCCTGTGGACTATGCCGCGGTTCTCGACCCGCTGGGCAACGCGGTGCACACCGTTCTTGCGGGAAAAATTGCCGGCCTCAGTGTCGCCATCACCGGCTGCGGGCCCATTGGACTTTTTGCCATCGCCGTGGCCAAAGCGTGTGGGGGCGCCCCGATTTTTGCCACTGAGCCGCACCCGTACCGCCAAAAGCTGGCCCAAAAGATGGGCGCGACGCTGGTGATTGATTCCTCAAAAACTGATGCTGCCGCCGAGGTGGTGGCCCAAACTCAGGGCGTGGGCGCGGACGTGGTGCTCGAAATGTCCGGAAATCCGGAGGGGGTGCGGCAGGCGTTCCAAATGCTGCGGCGCGGCGGGCGCATCTCACTGCTCGGAATCCCATCAAAACCCATGGAACTCGACCTCGCAAGCGACATCATTTTTAAGGGAGCTACCGTTCAGGGCATCAACGGCCGGCGCGTTTTTGAAACCTGGTACCAGATGCAGGCGCTGTTGAAGTCCGGCCGACTCGACATTTCACCGCTGATTACCAACCGCATCGCCCTGTCGGATTATGAAGAGGGCATGGCGCTCTTGTTGTCAGGTAACGCGTCAAAAGTGTTGATGTATCCGAATGGAAGACCCAAATAAAAATTATGAATTATGAAAGAAAGAAGTGGACTCGGCGACGTTTAATATTTAATTCATAATTTTTACTTTCCCCCATCTTATATGCCCAAACCCCAACTCCAGTATTTAACCGACGAACTGAACAAGCTTCGCGAGAAAAAGCTTTTTCAAAAACTGCGCATTCTTGAAGGCGAGCAGCTTCCTATCTCGCGCATTGACGGCCACGAGGTCATCAATCTTTCTTCCAACAATTACCTGGGCTTGACCACGCATCCCAAGCTCAAGCAGCGCGCACTTGAGGCCATTGAAAAATATGGAGTGGGTTCGGGAGCCGTGCGCACCATCTGCGGAACCATGACCCTGCACATGGAGCTCGAAGAAAAAATCGCCCGGTTCAAGCACACTGAAGCCTCGGTGGTTTTTCAGTCCGGCTTTACGGCCAACGCCGGGACGGTCTCCGCATTGCTCACCAAAGAGGACATCATTATTTCGGACGAACTCAACCACGCTTCCATCATCGATGGCTGCCGCCTTTCTCGCGCCGAAATAAAAGTATTTCCTCACAAGGACGTTGAGGCCTGTGAAAAGATATTGAAGGAAATCGCGCCGCGCAAATGTCACAAACTTTTGATCACCGACGGCGTGTTCTCGATGGACGGAGATATCGCGCCTCTGCCCGCCCTCGTGGACCTCGCGGAAAAATACGGCTGCATCATGATGATTGATGACGCGCACTCCTCCGGCGTTCTCGGCAAAAACGGCCGCGGCACGGTTGACCATTTTAATCTGCATGGGCGCGTGGATATCCAGGTGGGGACACTGTCGAAAGCCATTGGGGCGCTCGGCGGATACGTTTGCGCCACGCGCGATACGGTTGATTTCCTCTACTGTCGCGCCCGGCCGTTCCTGTTTTCCACTTCCCACCCGCCCTCGGTGGCCGCCACATGCATCGCCGCCTTTGAAGTACTCGAGGACGAACCACAGTTGATCGAGACGCTTTGGACTAATACGCGGTTTTTCAAAGAGGGTTTGAAGAAGCTCGGGTTCAATACCGGCATGAGCGAAACGCCCATCACTCCCATCTTTGTGGGCGACGCCGCGCTGGCACACCAATTCTCGCGCGAGCTTTTTGCGGCGGGATTGCTCGCGCTCGGCATCGGCTTCCCCACCGTTCCCGTTGGCAAAGCCCGCCTGCGCACCATCGTTACTGCCACCCACACTTTGGATGAGTTGTCCCGCGCCCTGGAAATTCTCGATACTGTCGGTAAGAAATTGAAAATAATTTAGGAACCATGGGCCGCCACTCAGCGTTCTCAGCGGCATGCAAAGACTCAACACGGAGATCTCGGAAAAGCTCTGTGGCCTCTGTGTTGAGATCTTGAAGCACGGAGGCCACGGAGAAATTCCAGTTTTGGGCCCGGCCAAGTGGCTGCGCTGTGGCACTCCCTTGCAACTTTCCGGCAGACATCGCGTATATATGATTAGGCAGGAGGCGGCAAAAATGAAATGGCAGCATGGATATTCACTCAGATGGACGGCAGTATTGAGCTTTTTCCTGATCGCCCTGATAGGATTTGGGAAAATGGCGCGCTCCAGCCAGGAATCAGCCCCGCCCAAAGCCGGGCCTTCCGATATGAGCGGGATGGTGATGGACCGCGACAACCAGAC
>DASYXZ010000137.1:0-5098 GCA_035934315.1 Terriglobia bacterium
GCAACTCTGCGGAATCTGAACGCCACTCACCGAGCCGGCATCGACCTGCTCCGGAGCTTTCTTTGGTCCCCGGGCTGCACAATGAATAGCAAGGAAAAACGATACCAGGCAGCAAATCCGCAGATAAGAAATTCGCAATCGTCGCCCCTGCATCCAATACCCCCGGTACATACGGCAACCCTTTACGGCCTATTCTGAAAATTATACACCGCAAGGTCGAAGGAAAGCTGTGCCCGTTTGCCCGTCACTCGTGTTATGGGGTTCGCCTGAGAGGGAAAAGTGTTTTGTAGAGGAGCGACGCCGCCCCCATCAGATGAGGGCGTCGTCGCTCGGTTCTCTGACCTCGGCGTAAAAGCTGGCAGGTTCAGAAATAGAACTTCAAGGCGAACTGCAGGATTCGCGGCGCGTTCGCGGTTCCTGTGACTACGCCAAAAGTATTTTTTGCAGTGTTTAACGTTCCATCCTTGTTGATGGCGATGGAACTGATGTTGTTTCCCGGCGTGCCCCAGATTGGTGAATTGCTGAAGTTGAATGCCTCGCCCCTGAACTCCAGTCTTTTCGATTCGCTGAGACGGAAAGACCGGAAAATCGACAAATCGAAATTGGCTCTTCCGTCACCGCGCAGAACGTTGCGGCCAAAATTGCCAAACGTCTGGGATAGAGGGATTCCAAAGGCGCCTCCAGTTCCACAAGCTCCGGAAATGAGCTTGCCGGTCGAATCCACCGGGGGCGGCGCGTTATTAAACCACTGCGCCGGGGTGGGATTTCCCAAAGTTGGCTTACCACACAAAAAGGCCCGCTCTGTAACGCCGGTCGTGCCCACATTCGGAATGCTGTTGGACGCGACGACGTTGAAGAGCGTCCCGGAGGTAAAATTGGAAATCCCGTTCAGTTGCCAACCGCCTATTACCGCGTCAACACCCTTACTGCCGCTTTGCCATTTCCTACCCGCGCCGAAGGGAAGTTCATAGACAAAGCTTGCGGTGAGGATTTGCGGAAGGTCGAATCCTGCCAGACCCTTATCATTCTGGATGTGGTAGGGATCCGAAACCGAAGTGCCGTTACTTCCCGTGCCAAACCACTCGTCCGCGCCCACACTGATAGTCTTCGACCACGTGTAAGCCACAAGGTAAGACAGACCATGACTGGCCTTTTTGTCCAGCGATACTTGGAGGGCATGATACCAGCCTTTGCCGATACTCTTGTCGTAGTGGTTGGTAGCGAGATAGGGAAACAGCCATCGGCCCTGAGCCGCGACAGTCGCGCTGTTGTCAGTACAGCCGCTGGTGATCCCCAGACAACCATTGGGAGAGGGGCCCGCTCCCGGGGTGAGCGCCTGATTGCCTTGCACGCCAACATCCAGCCGGTGGTCAGTGGAGCCCACGTAGTTCACCGTCAATACCGTGCTGGGGGTCAGGGCTTGCTGAACGCCGAAATTCCACTGGTAGGAATAAGGATTTTGGAGATTGGGATCAACGAACCAGTTGGATTGGCGATAGGGCGTGGGATCCAGTGCCAAGCCCACCCCGGGATTCTCCGCAAGAACTGTTGGTGGGCCGGGATTTTGGTTGAGTGGCCGATTGGAAACCTGGCCAACCGAAGGCCAAACCCCTTGCTGGTTCTGGGCCATCTGGATCACGGCTGCCCAGTTATCAAAAAACCGGCCAAAGGAAGCCCGCACTGCTGTTTTGTCTCCCAGCCGGTAGGCAATACCCAGGCGGGGTTGAATATTGTCGTAAGAATTGTGCCAGAAGTGTCCATCCTTCGAAACGAGCACGTGGGGAGGTAGAGCGCCGCCTCCAAAGACTGGTTGAGGGATGCAGGGCGGTGGCCCGTTCCCCGCAGCGTTGGAGCAATTGCCCGGCACCCTCTGGATCACGTAATTCCCGGTATTGTAATCCATGTTACCGACGGGCGCATTCCCATCCTTGTTGCTGCCGAAAATAGGGAGGAACGTAACGTCATAGCGCGCTCCCCAGTTGACGGTAAGCCGATCGGTTACTTTCCACTGGTCCTGGAAGTAAAATCCATCCACCTTGCCGCCGTACTCTGTTTCAAACTCGTTGCGGTAATTCACCGTGTTTGGAATACCCAGGAGGAAAGATGCAAACCCGAAACCGCCTTTGCCACTGCTCGTCGCGCTGGCGGTCTGTGCGCCGGAGTAGTCCAGATGGCCAGTGTTGAACGTCTGCTGGAAACCATTGGTGTTGAAATCGGCGCCCAAGCTGATGTTATGCCTGCCGAGGGTTTTGAAGAAATTCGCCTTTTCCTCCCAGATATCCGTGACGATCGCTGGCGCGGTCCCTTCTTGGAAGGAGGCAATACCGGAAATATTGACCCCGGTAAAATAGCACTTCCTCGGCCCGAGCAAGTAGGAACAGTCAAAGCTCGGATCCCAATTCCCAGCTGCAATTAACTGC
This sequence comes from Terriglobia bacterium, assembly GCA_035934315.1. Classification (GTDB taxonomy): domain Bacteria; phylum Acidobacteriota; class Terriglobia; order UBA7540; family UBA7540; genus DASYXZ01. The sequence continues at coordinate 2,421 of DASYXZ010000137.1, forward strand.
TGGGAAACATTCGCGGGCAGTAGCGTGGGACCAGCGGAGAACCCGTAGTTGCGCCCGAACTGAACGGAGAGTAGGGCGCTGGGCCCGAAAGTGTGGTTCCATGTCACGCCGAAAGTGTGCGCCGTGTAGGAGTTCGCGTTGATCGCCCCGAAGATATTCGGGACCAGACGCGGAGAGCTGGTGTGGCTGAATCGGCCCCAGATGGCGTCCTTCGCACCCGCTTGTTCATCAATCCGGAAGTTGTACGTGTCCGGCGACTGGGTGTTGAGCAGCGACTTTTGAAAATTTACGTTGGCGATGCCCGTCAGGTTGGGACTGAGGCTCGAATAAAGCATCTGGCCCACTTTTTGCATGTTGGCATCAATCAGCGCGGCTGGGATCTTACTGCAATTGGTTCCTGCGACCTGGAGTTTGGTGCCTGCAATCAGCGGTTCCGGATTCCCGCTCGCGTCACACTGGAAACTCGTGCGCTTGCCGCTGGCGTCGGTGCTCCACGGGTTAAAGAGCGTAACACCGTCCGCGCTGAAATCTCCATTGAGCTCGGCCGCGGTGGCGACGCGTGAACGATTCGGGTTCCCGGAATGGATGCGGGCGCCTTCATAGCTGCCGAAAAAGAAGGTCTTGTTGCGCCCATTGTAGTGGGGGAGAATCACCGGGCCGCCGATGTTGGCCCCGAATTCGTTTTGCTGCAGTTGATTGGTATTCGTATCAAAGGGACCGCGCGCGTCAAAGGCGTTATTCCGCAGGAATTCCCAGGCAGCGCCGTGGAAGTTGTTGGTGCCCGATTTCGTGGCTACGTTCACAACGCCCCCCAGCACGCCGCCGAATTGCGCCTGGTCATTATGTGAGTCCACTTTGAATTCCTGGATGTCATCGATGATGGGAGGAACGGAGTAGGTGCTGGCAAAACTTTCCTGATCGTTCAGGCCGTCCACCAAAAAGAAATTACTGCGGTTGGTCTGGCCATTGATGGAGGGGAATGAGAAGGAGCCGACGGTGTTCCCGTCAAATTGCTGGCTGCTGGCGTTCTGGGCAACGTTCACCGTGCTGACCCCCGGAGTCAGATTCAGCAATTGGGTAAAGTTTCTTCCATTCAAAGGCAACTCGCTAACCGCCCGGCCGGTAATGACAGCCCCCAATTCAGACGTGGAGGTTTGGAGTGCCGCCGCCGTAGCCTCCACCGTCACTGTTTGTGTGGTCGAGCCGACTCGCAGGGCAAAATCATAAGTACTTGTTTGGTTTACATACAGCTCGAATTCGCTCTGGGATGCCGACGTGAAACCTTCTTTGGCCACACGCAGTGTGTAGCGCCCGGGAGGAATGTCCACCAAAACATAGTTGCCGGAGTCGTTTGTCACCGTCGATCGCTCCACGTTGGTCGCCACATTTTTCAAGATGACATTCGCCGCAGGGACCACCGCGCCTGAAGAGTCAGTCACCGTGCCGTTGATTGATGCCGTGGCAACCTGAGCTTGAGTCGCGAGCGGACAGACGAATGTGATGCAAATCACAAGCGCCGCCAACACCTTCATTTCAATAGCAAACCTGCGCGACAGATGAGTGTTCAGACTCAACAAGCGACCATCCTTCATGAGGACCTCCCCCTTTTTATCTGTCTCATGGACCCGCGGATACTTTCCCCGACGCGATTTACAAACACATCAAACACCGGAAGGCTGAAAGTCCCTGGGACCTCCAGCCCCGGCGGAATGGATGGGAAATACCACGTGACCATAAGCTTGTCAAGTAGTATATGAATATGTGGAATTGTGTTTCACATCGTAAAACTACACGGACTGTCCTGCATCTTATTATTCGTGGCCGATCACAGTCAGAATGGCCGTGCTACAGTCATGGCATAGACTCTAATGCGGACATTTATGCAATGCTGACGCAGCTCCTGCCGTGCTCTGGAGAGAACGCGAAGCCATGGATGTGCTCAAGCGGGCCATCACCCTCGATCCCTATCGCGCCCGCATTTATCGAAATCTCATGCTGCTCTGCGTTAAAACGCACCATTACGCGGAGGCGCTTTCGGTCGTGAAAAGAAGCGGGAGGTTTTGCCCCAAGACTTCACGATGAGGGAACTTATTCGACAAGTCGAAGGCGGCGTCCCCGAATCTTGAGCGGATTGGTTGCCCCTGGGTTAGGTTGAAACAGGTCTTGCCTTGGGTGAGCGAATCCGGGACGGGACCTGTCCGGTAAACCCCATTCTCTCTGAAACAGTTCGAACGGCTTCTTTCACGGCTGCTGAAAACGCGGGAATTTTATCTCTGGTGATTCTTGCCACCGGGCCGGATACGCTGATGGCGGCTACCGCCTCGTGGCGCGAGTTCAGGATGGCAGCGGCGACGCAACGGGCTCCCGGAACGCTTTCTTCGTTGTCCAGGGCATATCCGCGGCGGCGAACCTCTTCCAACTCCTTCTCCAATCGCAGTGAACTACTGATGGTGCGCCGAGTAAAGGGCTGAAAGGTCAGGCTATTGAGGACTAATTCTCTCTCGTCGGGTGGCATAAAGGCCACAAGGGCCTTCCCCAAAGCGGTCGAGTGGAGTGGCCGACGCACGCCGACCTGCGAGACCAGTCGAAACGCGTGCGGACTTTCGAGAACCTCGATGTATAAGACCTGGCCCTCATCGAGAACGCCAAGATTCACTGTTTCCTGAGTTGACTTTTGA
>DASYXZ010000141.1:0-17945 GCA_035934315.1 Terriglobia bacterium
CTTTGCCAGCAGTTCGTATGCTACAACCCTGCACGATTGCCAACGCCGGCACAATGGGTCAACGTGGAGCGCATCCGCGTCAAGGACGCGTTCACTCACGTTTGGTGGATGTCCACAACAGTTCGGCCGAAAGCTAACAACCGCGGCGTGCACCCTTTGCTATCCGCTCCAGAGCCAGGGGTTCGCCCTGCGCGTGGAAATGGAAGACCACCTTCCGCCCGCCTTGGTGGATTCCGACGCCATTGAACAGGCGATCCTGAACCTGCTCACCAACGCCATGAAGTACTCGCCGAGCAGCCGCGAGATTCAGTTGAAGCTGGCGCGACGGAACGGAGAAGCCATCATCCAGGTCTCGGACCACGGCATCGGCATCCCGGCAAGCGAGCTGTCCCTCATTTTCGAAAAGTTTTACCGGATTGCAACCCCGGAAAACCAGCAGGTTCCCGGCACCGGACTTGGGCTGACCCTGGTGGAGCACATCGTGAAAGCGCACGGCGCGCGCTGTCAAGATCGGCCTTCTGGCACTGACGCTCTCGGCGCCGGCAATGGCGAGGCATAAAGAAAGCGGTGTGGTCATGTTGGACTTCGAAGTGTGCGAAGGCTTGGTGATCGTACAAGTCCAGACTAGCGCCGGCAACCTCCGCCTTCTCGCCGACACGGGTTCCAACGCCACCACACTCGATAAGATGAGCCCTCCCCCCAAACTCGTAATCAAACTTAAAGGATTCCCGGTGTCTGTGAAACCTTATCCGACTCAAACCGTCGTGTTTGCCCAGTTCAATGCCTCGGTCCCCAAGGAGCAGCGGTTGGATGGGGTCCTGGGGCAGGACTTCTTTTCCCAGTTCACGAGCGTGGCTTTTGATTACGTCCATCACCGCCTGCTCCTCAGCCGATAAACACCGATTAGACAACTTGTCGCTGCTCCGCGATGGCAGGACCTCCATCGTGCGTTTCCCCAGGTAGCGGCGGGTTTAGCCCGCCATTTCTTGCCCCTTTGTGGCGGAGTAAGCGGGTCGCTACGCCCGATATCTTGGAGAAAATCCATCCGCTGGCGCTCCGATTGCCCAGCATAAGCCGCGCGCTCCTGTTGTTTACAAACATGAGCAAGAAAAGCAAGAATAATGAGAACGAGCTATCACGAAATTCAGTGTTCTGGCCGGTCAATATCGAGTCCATGGTAATCCTTGACACTGGTGTTCCTGCCTGCCCCGCCAAAAAGTTTTCTGGTTGAGACTGCAGACATCGTTCATAATTCATCATTCATAATTCACCGGCCGCCCGCCGAACGTGGCTTGAAGAATTCAAGGGAGGAGTGCATGAAAGTTTTTACCGCTGAGGTTGTGGGCACGGCGCTTTTGGTCCTGCTGGGTGATGGAGTGGTGGCGGCTGTGTTGTTAAAGAAATCGAAAGCGGAGGCGTCCGGCTGGATAGTGATCACCACCGGCTGGGGCCTCGCCGTAGCCATCGCGGTTTACGCCGTGGGACGAATCAGCGGCGCGCACATTAATCCTGCGGTCACGCTGGCTCTTGCGGTCACGGGAAAATTAGCGTGGCCGCTTGTGCCGCAGTATATAGGCGGCCAGATGCTGGGCGCATTTCTTGGAGCGGTATTGGTGTGGCTCACGTATCTGCCTCACTGGCGCGAAACGCCGGACAAGGATATAAAGCTCAGCGTTTTTTGCACCGCGCCCGCCATCCGAAACACGCCGGCTAATTTTTTAACCGAGGCGATTGGAACTTTCGTGCTGGTCTTCGGAGTTCTGGCGATCGGCGCCTACAACCCCGCCACGCAAAGCGGGCTGACTCCCCTGCTGGTCGGCTTTCTTGTCTGGTCCATCGGCCTTTCGCTCGGCGGTTCCACGGGCTACGCTATTAACCCGGCGCGCGATCTGGCGCCGCGCATCGCGCACGCCATCCTGCCCATCTTCAATAAAGGCGGCTCGGACTGGGGCTACTCATGGGTACCGGTGGGCGGTCCCATCATCGGGGGAATTCTCGGCGCGCTGGTGTACGGGTGGTTGTTCCCCGGGTAGGCGGGCAATAACAATTTTACTTTGGGAGGATGAGACACAGCTCGAATCCCCGCAAATTTAATTTATGATCCTGCGACGCAAATTCGAGATGAAGATTGGCGGCCACAAAGTACGCCTGGGCGAACGCACGCTCATCATGGGAGTGTTGAACGTGACGCCCGATTCATTTTCGGACGGCGGGCGCTTTCTTAATCCACAGCGCGCCATCGAGCACGGCCTTAAGATGGCGCGGCAGGGCACGGACTGGATTGACGTGGGCGGCGAATCCACCCGGCCGGGATCTCATCCCGTCCCCGCGGAAGAAGAATTGCGCCGGGTTATTCCCGTGATTCAAGCGCTGCATCACGAGATGCCCGCGCTTCCGATTTCCATCGATACCACGAAGGCGGAGGTGGCGGAGAAAGCTGTTCGCGCTGGCGCCACAATCATAAACGATGTCAGCGGTCTGCGTTTTGATCCAGAGCTCACCGGCGTGGCGCGTCGTCACGGCACGCCGTTGATCTTGATGCACATTCGCGGCCGCCCCCTCACCATGCAACGAAGACCCTTCGCCCGGTCAATCTGGCGGTCGGTATCAACGGGATTGGCGTGGTCAATTCACACTGCGCTCAGGTCGGGCGTCAGCCGCTCGCAAATGATCATTGACCCAGGATTGGGCTTCGGCAAAACGCGCCTCCAGAATTTTGAGATCCTCGCTGAACTCGAGCGGCTGAATATGTTTCACCTGCCGATATTGGTGGGCACTTCAAGAAAGTCTTTCGTGCAGGCAATCGTGGCGGGCGAAGAGTTCGCACAGCGGGCTGGGGCGCCAGGCCACAGTCCGGCCCATGCCGCCCCTTCTCCCGCGATTGAGGGATCAGGGCAAGTTCTAAAGGGCGATGCTACGAAGAGCGTTACAAAGAGCGCAAACAAAAGTTTGTGGGCGCTTACTGGAATGGGGCGCGAGTCAGACTCCCAACTATTCCTCGGCGACTCGGCTGCTGTTGCCGCGAGCATCCTGGCGGGCGCGCACATTGTCCGCATCCATGATGTGGAGTCCATTTTACCGGCAGTGCGAATTGCAGACGCCATTCTGAATGCCAGGAGCAGGAAGTAAGGATCTCGAGAAGCCGTGCTTCACCTCTCCGTCTGGACGCAAAGGATTACGGCAGCTTGGAGCCGAGGAATAAAAGTGTGGCGCCCAGGACTGGCCATAAAACTTTCCCAGGAAAATACGCTCTCATCCTGCTTCCGCTCATCCGAAGTTTTTTGCCCTACACAAAATGTGCGCCTGAAAGTATGCTGTACCGTGAAAACCATGTCTGAAAAACTCCAGCTCTTTGGTACTGACGGCGTTCGCGGCGTCGCGGGCCGGCCCCCGCTGGACCGCGATACGGTGTTTAAAATTGGCCGGGCCCTGGCTGTGGTGCTGGAAAAGCATATTGCAGCGCGTCCACTCCGAATAGTTTTGGGAGAAGATACGCGGGAATCGAGCGCCTGGATATCCCGCACTCTGGCGGCTGGACTCCGCTCGAGTGCCGTCGAAATAGCCTACGCCGGTGTCATCACCACGCCCGGCGTCGCTTTTCTGGCCCGCCGTCACACCTTCGCCGGTGGCGTCATGGTGTCCGCTTCGCATAATCCCTACCAGGATAATGGAATCAAATTATTTTCGAATTCCGGGATGAAACTTTCGGAAGCTTTGGAAGTCGAAATCGAAAGCGTGCTCAAATCTATTCCTGCCCCCGGATCCAAAACCGGAGAGGGCGCGGAGCTTGTTCCTTTACCCGGGCTTCTTGGCGACTATGTGGATTTCCTTGTCAGTGTGCCTCCCGCGGGAAAGCGGCTGCCGGCCTTTCGCCTGGTGGTGGATTGCGCGAATGGCGCTGCGACGCGCGTGGCCCCTGTCCTTCTGCAACGGCTGGGCATTGGAGCTCACTTGATTAACGCAAGCCCCAACGGATGCAACATCAATCTGGATTGTGGATCTCTCCATCCGCAAAAGATGGCGGAAGAAACCAGGGCTTCCTCTGCCGACCTGGGCGTGGCATTTGACGGTGATGCGGACCGCGCCATCTTTGCCACCCGCGAGGGGCGAGCCCTGGATGGGGATCATATTCTTTACGCCACTGCGGCATTCTTTCAGGAGCGCGGCTTGATCAACGGCGGCGCAGTGGTTGGCACTCTGATGACCAATCTGGGCCTGGAGCTTGCCCTGGCCCGCCTCGGCATCGCTTTAAAGAGAACGCCGGTGGGCGACAAGTACGTGCTGGAAGAAATGCAGCGATCGGGAATCAACCTGGGCGGCGAGCCTTCGGGCCATATTATTTTCTCTGACATTTCTCTGGCTGGCAGCGGCATGATTACTCTCCTCCAGGTTCTTCGCATGCTCGATGAGACGGGAAAATCTTTGAGCGATCTGGTCAGCCCGCTCAAGCAATTTCCTCAAATTATTCGCAACGTGCGCGTGCGCGAAAGATTGCCGCTCGAGTCCATCCCGGAGGTGGAGCTTGCCCTCGCCGAGTTTCGGCACGAGGTGAGCGGCCGCGGCCGCGTGGTGGTCCGTTATTCAGGAACCGAGCCTCTCGCCCGTGTCATGGTGGAAGCGGAGGAAGCTGAAATGGTCGAGCGCCACGCCGCCCGCATCGCAGGGGCCATTGACGGAATACTGGGTGTGCGGCCAACGTGAAAAATTTGTTCGCGCCGCAAATCGCGGCCGGCATGGCAACAGTTTGAATCTGCAACCGGAGCCTGTAAGAATATTTTCGAGCGGCTGTTTCAGGGTATGAATGGGGGTGCGGGGCAACTTATCGCTTTACCGCGCCATCTTATTCGGAGGCCATTCTGAAACCATGCGGGAGGTGCAAAATGAAATTCTACCGAACGGCGCATTTCTTAACGATCATCACCGTTTTGGTTTTCGGGAAACCCGCCCTGGCCCAGGAGGCCGCCCAGCCCACCACGGCGCCCGCGGCCTCAGCGAGTTCGAAGATTGTTGTGCCCGCTGAAACCACGATTCCGCTGGTGCTCAGGAACACGATCAGCTCGCGCACTGCGTCCGTCGGCCAGGCGATTTATTGCGAAACGATTTATCCGATCACCGTAGGCAACCGCATCGTGATTCCCACGGGAAGTTATGTGAAGGGCTCGGTCACGCAAGTGGTTCGGCCGGGGCGGCTGAAGGGAAAAGCTCAACTCGGACTGCGCTTTGATTCGATTACTCTCGCTAACGGAACCACTCGGCCGCTGCGCGCCACGCTCTCCGGATTTGCCGGTAATGGGAAAGAAGGTTTTCGCAGGCAGGAATCAAAAGTTGAAGGTGAATCATCCAAAGGTCAGGACGCCGCCACCGTGGCCGGGACCACGATAACAGGAACCGAGATTGGCGCAATTGCCGGGGCCAGAAGCGGCAGCATTGGCAAAGGATTGGGATTGGGCAGCGCCGCCGGCGCAGCGGGAGGATTAATCTGGGTTCTTGCTAAACGCGGAAAGGACATTCTCCTGCCATCAGGGACCAATCTGGAACTTCAATTGTCCGCCCCCCTCATCTTCGGGAACGACGACGTGGATCCACCTTCGGAATATCAAAACGGCCCGGCTCTTCCCCGCCGCGAACGCGGGCCCGGCTTCTGATTCAAATCGCCTGCCTCCGGCTGTTCACACAAAGCTTTTCCTTGGAATATTTAAGCCGCACATCTTTGCACGCACCGCGTCCACGGCAAAATCGCCTCAGGCTTGGAGAAAAACCACCGATTGGAGTCCTGAAATCTCAAACCGCTTCCGGCAGCGCGCATTTTTGCACTGCGCAAAATCATCGCGCCGGAGCATGTACGATTGGGCTTTGGCGAATCGCGCCCGATCCCGTTCATCGGCTCGCCCGGGCAGCGCCTTTTTCTTCGTGCGCACCAGCCAGCGAATGTCGTATGAATCAGTTTGATGGCAGAACAGGCATGACAGGTTGGCGGGCTTTAAACTTTCGGACTCGTCGAAAAAATCTCTCTCTTCCATAGAGCATTATTTTATCCCGAATTGCTTGAGAATGCCACGCCTCGTTTGAACCCTGAGACTAGGTCGCTTGCGGAGGCCAAAAAATCCCTCGAAAAGAATAAGCGGGCGGAGAGTATAATGAGGATTCCAAGGTTTAACCTGGGCAGGGGAGGCGAAAAAATGGCGCGCAGTTTTACCGAGCAAGAGTTGGCGGAATTCCTGTTTGGTCGGTTGATTGTTCACGGCCCGTCCGGCCCCGACACAAAGTGGTTGCAGTCGGCATGCCAGAGCGTCGCCTCCGATTTGCTGGAGGAAGCTGAAATTCTCCACAAGACGGAGCCGGTTTCCGATGGCGGAGCATGAAAAAATGCGGCCTGCAATTAATGCCTGGGGAGTAATTGAGAATTTGAGAAGACAATCATTTAATATCGTTCTTCACCACGGCTCCACCCTTCATCACAAATTTCACACGTTCAAGCTCAGTGATATCCGCCAGCGGATCGCCCGAGACCGCGATAAGGTCGGCGTACTTTCCTTTTTCGATTGAACCCATGCGGTCCTGCCAGCCCATCAGCTCGGCGGCCGTAACCGTGGCCGCGCGAATGGCCTGCGCGCTGGTCATGCCGAACCGGGTCAAATATTCAAACTCGCGCGCCTGCGTGCCGTGAGGGAACGGCCCGACATCGGTGCCAAACGCGATCTTCACTCCGCGCGCCAGCGCCTTGCGAAAACTCACCTCATGAATCCGCGCCCGGCTGGTCTTGCCGCCCGTCGCCTCCAGATCTTCTTCCGGCTCGAACTCGTAAACGTAGAGCGTGGGTACAAAATAGATTCCCTTATTCAACATTTTCGTAATGGATTCATCGTCGAGGTCCAGGCCGTGCTCGATGGAATCAACTCCCGCGTCAATACAATTGCGCAGACCTTCGCCGCCGTAAGCGTGGCAGGCCACCTTCACCCGTTCGCGATGCGCTTCATCCACAATGGCCTGAAGCTCGGGCAGAGTGAAAGTGGGGATGGCGTCCAATTTACCTTCCGGCGTGAAACGAAAGCGATGTGTTCCATAAACCTTGATGAGATCGGCGCCGTATTTGATTTGCTCGCGCACGGCCAGGCGCGCGGCATCAGGCGAGTCCACAATTTGCACGCCTGACGGCACGGTGACTTCCGGCGAGTAACCTTCCAGCGGATAGCCGCCCGTGGTGGACAAGGCGCGCGTGGCCACTTGCAAACGAGGGCCCGGGGCGAGCCCGCGGTTGATCGCATTCTTCACATCCACATCGCTATACATAGCGCCTTCGGTTTCAAGGTCGCGCATGGTGGTAAAGCCCGCCTCCAAATCTTTCCTGGCGTTCACCACTGCCTCAATGGTGCGGTACTGCCAACTCTCTTTCAGGAGTTGTTCTTCATAACGCCCGTGAGATTCGCCCGTAAGAAAAAGATGAGTGTGGGCGTCAATCAATCCAGGCAGGACGGTGGCGCCGCTCAAATCAATCACCTCTGCTCCGGCAGGAATTGCCACTTGCCCCGCCGGGCCCACTTCCGCAATTCGGTCGGCGTGAATGAGCACGATCTGATTGGTGGACACCTGGCCGGTCTTCGTATCCAATAATCGTCCGGCCTTTACGGCCACAATTCGATTGGAGCCGGCACGATCGGCAACGGAACGCTCTGCTCCAAATTGGCCCGCCGTTGACCCCGCGGTCCGCACGGCAGCATGGAAAATAATCAGAAAGAAAATTGCAATTCCGAGCCTCGATATGATTCGCATGATGTGCCTCCGTGCGGGAGTTTTTTATTCACAGTCGCGAGAAGATTTCCGGACATCAGGGACAGGAAAGTTTGTACACATGGTGATATTTTCCAACTGACAACTGACGACGGACAATGAACCTCTCGCTACTGACCGACCTTTTTCAATATTTCCGGCCCCAACAAGGTGAGGGCGACAGCGTCAATCAAAAAGTGCGCAGCCATTGATGGGAAAACACTCCCCAAGCGAACTACAGGAATTGAGAGCAAGGCTCCCAATAGCGCTGCCCGCGCGACCCCGCTGAGTCCCTGATAGGTATGGGCCAATCCAAATGCCACGGATGAGAACGCCGCAGCCAGCGCGACGGAATGGAACCGGCGCGAAAGCTCGGCCAAAAGATATCCGCGATACAGGAATTCCTCGCAAACTGCCGCGGTGGGAGCGATCACCAACACAGCCCAAAACATTTCCCGCCGCGTCTGCGGGACGAGCGCGCGGACTAATTCGGGTTCCGGCGGAAACCATCCGCGCTGTTCGAGCCACACCACCAGGCCCAAGGCCGCGAGCGAAACTCCCGTGAGCACGGTGGTCCAGAAAAAAAATGAGGGCGGCAAAACGGCGTGAAATCCAATAGTCGACAAAGTCATGGAGCCTGCCCATATCACCACGATGCCAAGCGCCGCCAGGAGCCACTGCGAGATCACAGCGGAAAAATAAAGTTGAAGGCGCGGAAGCGCCAGGATATCAGGTCTTCGAGAAGTCCGGTAGGAGAGCGCCGGAACCACCGCCACCAGGACGAACACAAAACCAGCTTCAGCGATTCCTGCGATCATTCATCTGCTCTCATCCGCTCTTCGTCCTGAACCAAGGTGTTTGAGATTCGGCCCGATTTGGCGTTAATGCAAAAGGTACGCGCCCAGAACAGCACGGCATCGGTCCCGGTAAATATCAATGGCAACCGTCTCCGGCCCCATCAGCCATTGAAGGCAGTAGCCGTCCACCAGGGCGCGGATGGTGATGGCGGCGTCCTCGGCCTTGACGCGGCGAAATTGTTTTTGCTTGATTCCCTCTTCCACAATAGCCATGTCCCGATTTCGACACCTCTCAAAAAATCCGGTGAACAAGGACCGGAATCTTTCCTCGCGCGCGCCCAGCGGCACGAAGTCAAACAGCACCAGGTAGAGTTTGCGATTCACTTCCGCGCTGTGAAACAGAACTTCCAGCTCCGCCGCCAGCTTGGTTCGCGGAGGTCCGTCGCCCAGGGACACATCGTCAAGCGTGTGATCCACCTGGACGAGCAGCCATTCGAAAATGGCATACAAGAGGTCGTGTTTGGTGTGGAAATAGTGAAGGGCGCCGCCTTTGCTCGAATTCGCGCGCGCCACCACCGAGTCAATGCTGATTCCCTGAATCCCTTTCTCGAGAATTTCCGCGTACCCCGCCTTGATGATCGTTTCGCGGCGGCGGTCTTGGTTTACGGGATCAACTTGTCGCGCGCACATAAGCGGTGCCTGAATTCAAAAACTCGTCTGGAGGGATTTTGAATGTTCCTGAACTTTTGTCAATATGTTTCAGTGTGCCGGTGATTTGATAAAATACCAATCCCTGATGGCTGCAAGATGGATATGATAGTGTAATGGATTCAAAGCAACACTGGGGAGAGAGAGAAGAGGTTATCCAATATGCCAAAACCTGTCGTGGTATCCATTCACATTGCGAGCGCGGCGAAAGTGCCGACAACCGAGGTGAATAAAGGTCACGCGGTTCCCGGGAAAGGCCTGGAAGGTGACCGCTATTTCAAATTGACCGGAACATTTTCCACCCATCCCGCCGGCGACAATGAGCTGACGTTGATTGAAATTGAGGCCATCGACGCATTGCGGGACGAAAATAAAGTGGAGTTGAAGCCCGGAGATGCTCGTCGAAACATTGTGACTCGCGGCGTGGCCCTTAACCATCTGGTGGGGCGCGAATTCAAGATTGGGCCGGTTTCTCTTCGCGGCATCCGCCTGTGCGAGCCGTGCTCGCACCTGGAGGGGCTGACACGGCCAGGCGTGAAATCGGGATTAGTTCATCGCGGAGGCCTGCGCGCGCAGGTCCTTACGGAGGGCACCATTCAAGCAGGAGATCCTGTTGGCGAGGCATAACCGCTCCGGGTGTCCGCACCTCCCTGGCAAACCGTGGCCATTTATGAAGGCCACCTGAATCGGATAACCGGAGAGGTTATGCCTTATCTTCTTATGAGTGACTCAGTATCATCCGATGCAGTGACAGACCGCGAGCGGCGGCTGAGTGGCTCGATCATTTTCGGCGTTCCGATTGTCCTGATCGCCGTCACTTTCCTTTTTTGGTATCAAACGTGGTTTGGCCGCCGGCTCACGCAGGCGGAACTCAGCGAGTATTTGCAGGATACATCTCTTCCCCATCAAACGCAGCACGCGCTGACCCAGGCGGCGGCGGAAATTTTGCGCCACGACCCGAATGTCATGCGCGTTTATCCACAGATTCTCGCTCTGGCTTCCAACAAGGAAGCGGGCTTCCGCTCCATGGCCGCGTGGGTGATGGGCCAGGACAACAAATCACCGGAATTCCACCAGGCGTTGTTGAAACTCGTTGACGACCCTGAGCCGATGGTGCGGTGGAATGCCGCGCTGGCTCTGGCCAGATTCGGCGATGCTGCAGGAGAGCCGCAACTCAAGTTGATGCTGCGCTCTTACGAACTGCGCGCGCCGGTGGCCGGAACTGTTTCTCTGGTGGCCAATGCTCAAGACACGGTAAGAAACGGGAGCGTTGTGGCTCGCATCAGAACAACAGACCCGGACGCCGTGGAAATTCGCTCGCCTCTCGCGGGCGCCGTCGACAGCATCGCGGCGAAAGACAGGGCGAAAATTGCCGCAGGCGACGTGATTGCCGTCATCTCGCCCGATGATCAGCAAGTTTGGGAAGCGTTGCGCGCTCTCGATCTCGTGGGGAGGCCCGACGACCTTGCGGACGTTGACCGTTTTTCGCAACCTGTCAGCGGGTTGTCTGAACGGGTGCGCCAGCAGGCGGCTTTAACCGCGGAAGCCATTCGAATGCGGAGGTTGAAAGAACAACCCAAGGTCGAAAGTCGAAACCTTCAATGATAGTGGCGGGGGAAAAAAGCTCAACTCTTAGCTTTGAACTTTGAACTTTTTCTTAGATCTGATAGCGGATGCCGAGTTGTTGCTCGACAAATTCGATGGGGACCATCTCAATGGCGTCCCACGGGCAGCCATCGAGGAATGACCCATCCGGGCCCTTGCTGGTACATTTTTTGCATCCGATGCAGAGTGCGGGGTCCACTTCAATCCGGCCAAAGGGAGGGTGGTCCTCGTCTTCAACCCAGTACATGCAGTCCATCACAGGACAGTATGGGACGCAGGCGGGAGAACCCGCGCACCCGGTGCAACACTCGGTGATGACAGCAAGCTCTTTGGGTTTTTTCTTTCGCGGGGTGTCAATACCCTCGGACTTGGGTTCGGACTTTACGACTTCGCCAGCCGGTATGAAGTATTGGGCCAAATTTCGCTCCCTAACTTTTTGATTTTTTAATTGTGTCAGAGGGTGCGGGTGAAAGTCAAGAAATTGCGCACGACGGGTGCGGCCTCATGTGAATTCTGTCCTGGCCTTTCGGCTGACCGTTTGGAAGAGGCGTGAGATGCCGGCCTGAAGGCTGGCGCTGCTGATAAAATAGAACTCTGGAGGTCATTCCGCATGAATAGTCCTATCGCATGGGCGCTGGTTTTTCATATTGTAGGTTTTGTGTTTTGGATGGGGGGCCTTCTTACGGTAACGCAGGTGTTGGCGGCCGAAACTCGAGAGCAATCGCCCGAAGGTCGCCTGGCTCTCAAGAAATTGGAAATAAAGTTGATGAAGGGCATCGCGCATCCCGGGGCGGCCATCACCGTCATTGCAGGGGTCACCATCATCGCGCTCGTGCCCGGCTACCTTTATCAGGCGTGGCTGCACGCAAAACTCACTCTGGTGGCCATTTTGATCGGGCTGGACTTCGTGGTGTATTGGCGCGCCAAGGAATTCCATGCGGGACGAATCGAACTTAAACGCAAGGAGTGCATGATCCTGCACAGCGCGATATCTCTCGTCTTTCTCGGCATCCTGATTTTGGTTATGATCAAACCATTTTAGAAATATTGAGCGATGGCGTGACCGGGCGATGGCGCGATTTCATGAGCGCATTCGCCGTTCAATCACGAAATCGCTGAATCACACAGCCACCCAATCACTGAGTGACTCGAGGAGGAAACATTGGCTGGAACAAAAATAACAGTGAACAATAACGGCTCCCTGCGTATCGAGGGTGAAATCACGATTTGCGATCCGCAGGGAGGAACATTCGGCCTGGCAGGGCGCACGGTGATCAGTCTCTGCCGCTGCGGACATTCGGAGAACAAACCTTTCTGTGACGGCAGTCATAAGAAAGTTGGTTTTCAGTCTGAAGTGAAAGCGCGGGACCTTCCCCCGCCCGTGCCCAAGCCGCCCGCGCCGTGATCCACGGTCATAAGTTCCTCCCCTCGTCAAAGCATATAACTGACGTCGGAAGTGTGGGTGGGGTAGGCGAACACCATATCTTTAAGCTCAGCAGCCGGCAACCTCAATCGAATTGCCAGGGCAAAGAGATTGATCGTTTCCTCAGCCTGCGGGCCCAGGAGGTGCGCGCCGAGGATCATTCCACTCCCATCTTCTATCAGCACTTTCGACCCAGAGCAATCCTCACCCACCCTGCGCGATGAATACCACTTGGAGGTGTTCTGATAATTGGTTCTAAACTTTAGGCCGCGGTCGCGTGCGTCCCGCTCCAGCAAGCCCGTGGAAGCCAGCGGCGGAACTGTAAAGACAACGCTCGGGATGGCAACATAGGCTGACTTTCGATGATTGCCCTGCAATAGGTTTTCTGCCACCACTCTGCCGTCATAGCCCGCCACCGGGGTCAGGGGAAAACCTTCTGTTGAAGCTGCATCGCCGGCCGCATAAACGGCGGGGTTGGAAACACTCTGCAGGAAATCATTCACTTTCACGCCGCGCTTTTCAAATTCAACGCCCGCCAGGTTCAGATCCAAATCATCAATCTCAGGAACACGTCCCGCGCCGTGGACCACTTTGTCCGCCTTGAATTTCCGCTTTCGCCCACCGGTGGAAGCTTGCACGGAGAAATCTTTGGAAAATTTTTCAATCGCTTCCGCCTTTGTTTCAAGCTGAAGGTCAATGCCCAGCCGGCGGGTTTTAACGACAAGCTGATCGACCAGATCAGGATCAAAGAGCTCCAGAGGCCGTTTGCCGCGATGCAGAATGGTGACCTGCGCACCGGCGCGCACCGCCAAGTGGGCAAACTCAAACGAAATGTATCCACCGCCGATAAAAACAATCCGGCGCGGCAGCTCGTTGAACTCAAGAAATTGTTCACTGGTCGTCAAATGCTCTTCGCCGGGAATATTCAGGGGCGCCGGCTGCGCGCCGGTTGCGATGACCACGTGGCGCCCTTCAAGAACATCCCGGCGAACCTGGACTGTGTTACGGCCCACAAAGCGCGCCCGGCCGTGGAAAACCCCAATGCCCGCCTTGATAAAGTTATCTTCCCTCGCTTTAGGGACGGGATCGGTGAATGAGTGCTTAAAGCGCATCAGTTCCCGCCAATCAATTCGCGCGTGCTCAACCGCAACGCCTTTGCCGCGCATCCGGTTGTTCCAATCGATCAATTCAGCCGCACCCACCAGCACTTTCTTGGGGTCGCACCCTCGCAGGGCGCAGGTACCCCCGAACGGCCGCGAATCGATAATCGCCACTTTCCAGCCCGCCGCCCGGCAAAGCGAGGCCACCGTGGCCGCTGCCGAGCCCGTGCCAATCACCACGAGATCAAAAGATTTCTTCATGTGTTGTTCCTTTTGCATTTAATCCGAATGGCCCGGCGCCACGATAATCTTTTCCGACAAAGCGAATTTGGAGTGAAAGCATTATAATCTCTCCGGACCGCGAAGCCTGTGCAACAAGGTATAAGATAACGCCGGCCACAATCGATAAATGATAAGGAAACCGAACTATGAATTCAACTTCAAGCAAGGGCGCGCCTAAACTTCGCAGCCAGGACTGGTTTGGCAAAAATGACCGTTGGGGAATGGCTCATCGGGCATGGCTGCGCTCCGAGGGCTTCAGCCAACAGGTGTTTGACGGGAAGCCTGTGATTGGGATTTGCAATTCCTGGAGCGAGCTCAACAACTGCAACGCCCATCTGCGCACCGTTGCGGAGGCGGTGAAGCGCGGCGTGTGGGAGGCCGGAGGCTTTCCCCTGGAATTCCCCACGATTTCGCTGGGCGAAATGCTGATGAAGCCCACTACCATGCTCTTTCGCAACCTGATGGCGATGGACGTGGAGGAATGCATTCGCGCGCATCCGCTGGATGGAGTGGTGCTGCTTTGTGGTTGCGACAAGACGACCCCGGCGCAACTGATGGGCGCGGCCAGCGCCGACGTGCCCGCCATCATGGTACCCGGCGGACCAATGTTGCGCGGCATGTGGCGGGGCACGGAGATCGGTTCCGGAACGGATACCCGCCGATATTGGGAGGAAGTGCGCGCCGGACGCATGAGCGAAGAAGCCTGGTGCGAAATGGAAAGTTGCATCGCTCGCAGCGTCGGGCACTGTACCGTGATGGGCACCGCGAGTACCATGGCCAGCATGGCGGAGGCGTTGGGCATGACGCTGAGCGGGTGCGCCCACATCCCCGCCGTCGATTCACGTCGTCTCTCCATCGCCGAACAGAGTGGAGCGCGCATTGTGGGCATGGTGAATGAAGACCTGCGCCCCAGCAACATTCTTACTTCGGAAGCTTTTGAAAACGCCATACGGGTGCTGATGGCCATCGGCGGCTCCACCAACGCGGTGATTCATCTGGTGGCCATCGCGGGACGCCTGGGCATGGGATTGCCTCTCACGAAATTTGACGAGCTATCCCGCACCACTCCTGTGGTGACCAATGTCAAGCCCTCGGGAAAATTTCTTATGGAAGACCTTTTCTTCGCGGGCGGATTGCCCGCCGTGATGAAAGAGATTGGCGCTTTGCTCCACCTGAGCGCGCGCACCGTGACAGGAAAAACGCTGGGTGAAGATATTTCAGGCGCCGATTGTTACAACCGGGAAGTGATCAAGACGCTCGACCAACCTCTTCAGCAAGAAGGTGGCACGGTAATTCTCCACGGCAATCTTGCACCCCACGGCGCGGTGATCAAGCAATCGGCTGCTTCACCTCAATTGCTCAAACACAAAGGCCGTGCCATAGTGTTTGAGAATAACGAGGATTTACTGGCCCGAATCGACGACTCCAATCTGAAGGTTGATGAGGCGAGCATCATGGTGCTGAAGAACGCCGGACCCAAGGGTGGTCCCGGGATGCCTGAGTGGGGCCACTTGCCCATTCCGGCCAGGTTGCTGAAAGCAGGCGTGAAGGACATCGTGCGCTTAAGTGATGCCCGAATTAGTGGGACAAGTTTCGGAACCATCGTGGTCCACATCTCGCCGGAATCGGCTATGGGCGGCCCCCTGGCGATCGTGCGGGACGGTGATGAAATTGAATTGGATGTGCACGGCCGGCAACTTGAGTTGCGCGTCCCGGCGGCTGAAATGAAAAAGCGGCATAGCCACTGGAAGCCCAATAAACCTCATTATGAACGGGGTTACGGAAAGATGTATCTGGACCACATCCTGCAGGCGCATGAAGGCTGCGACTTCGATTTTCTGCAAGGCCGCTACGGCAGGGGGTCAGGGGACCCGCTGAAGCTATTTCGAAATCCGGGCTTGTAACCTAAGTTAGATTTGATTAGTTTTTAAGTATAACCGAGTCGCGCAACAGCTCTGTGGGGGTATATAATTCGCATTACTCCAAGTAATTGATGTGGCAGGAGGCTCTGGTCGTTGCCGGGTTTTAACTCTGGCTGTAATTGTTCAAAACAAGCCGACATTTTAATGCTGTAACGGCGGAGGGAGGTAACAAAATCAATGAGCCTGCCCAAATGTAAATATTGCGGGTCAACGCAAACCAAGGAATCGCCCAGCGGACTTCATCTGCTCTGCGCAAAATGCAATCGGATCATCGTGCAGCCGCGGCCCCATATGCGCCACTGGAAACCCAAGGCTAAGAAATTTGGCCGCTCTAAATCCGCACCTGCCCAACCAACAAGCGCGAAGAAGGCGGACTAATTACGATCCGAGAGGCCGCTTTCAAACGATGGAGCCGGAATTTCCAGCACCATGACGAGATCCGCTTCCCATAATTGCGTGCAGCACAGGCGACGGCCGCGCTATGGCACAATTCTTAACCTTCTCCTGCTCCTCTGCCTGCCCGCACCGGGAATTTCTGCGCGGGAAAAACTCCAGCCCTATGTGAATTCTTTGATGCAAGGCCATCACGGAGCAGTGATGGTCTCGAATCCAATGACGGGCCAAATCCTTGCCGTGTGGAACCCCACTGGCGCGTTCGACAAAACATACCCGCCCGGATCCACCGCCAAACTGGTTGCGAGCGCGGCCGCCCTGGAAGAGGGCGTCATTTCGCCGGGCGAGCGGGACTTTTGTCATCGCATTCCCGAACTTCTCGGAGATGCCTACCACTGTTCGCATCCTCCGCCGGACGGGCCCTACACCCTCGCTTCCGCCCTCGCAAATTCTTGCAACTACTTTTTCTCGGCGCTCAGCGTTCGCCTTACTTCTGCGCAGCTCGCCCATTGGTATGCAGTTTTTGGGTTTGGCAGCCCCGCGCCCGGCGTGGGATCGCTCGAGACGAGTGGCGAGGTTCGTATCGGCAATAGTGTTGTGGAAAAAGCGCTGGCCACATTGGGCCAGCAATCTGTTTTGGTGACACCTGCGCAGTTGTTGCTGGCCTATTCTGCTGTCGCCACGCGCGGCCCCGTTTATCGTCTTTGGCAATCTGGTCCCCGCGGAATTCACAATTCGCGGATCTTTCGCCGGGTCAGATTGCAGCCAAAAACTTTTCAACTTTTGAACTCTGCTCTGCTCGAGTGCGTGCAATCGGGGATCTGCCAGGCCGCCGCGGTGGCTGGCGTGGGCGTGGCTGGCAAGACCGGAACGGCAACAGTGGTTGGCGGAGGCCGTGCGACTCACGCCTGGTTCGTTGGATATGCTCCCGCCAGCCACCCGGAAATCGCCGTGGTGGTTTTCCTGGAGCGGGGCACGGGCGCTCGTGACGCGGCGCCACTGGGGGGAAAAATCCTAAGGCATTATTTCGCGTCGAAGGATCAAAAGCTGTGAAGCGAATTTTCGCCTTCCTTTGCTTGTTGCTCGCGGCTGGTGGTCCGCCCTTGCTCGGGGGTGATGACTTCCGCGTTGAATGGATTTCCGGAAAAACTATCGAGACTTTGAAGTTCGAGGCCGGCGCCAACGTCCTTCGCCTTTGCTCGACCGCCCACGCGAAGCGCTGCATTGTGCTGCAACCCCGGGGATCGGCAAGCTGCGCCAGTTCTGCCGGAAACATTTTGTGCAACGCCGCCGGAGTGAAACAGGAGTTCCAGAATTTCATTGCCACGTCTGTAATTCCATTCCATCTTGAAGCCACATTTCCAAAGCCTGCAAAGACCGAAGCCCGCCGCTCGGGCCAAGTTCGCGCGGTAGACGTCCGCGCCGTAGAAGTACGAGCCATCCCGAGCGGCTTGCGCGTTGTGCTTCCGGTCGATCTTGAAACTTATGTTGCCGGCGTGCTCGCGGGCGAGGCGGAGACGATGAAGAGTTCTCCGGCACTTTGCGCGATGGCCGTGGTGGCTCGAACCTGGGCGCTCCGGTGGCGCGGACGACACCAGCGCGACGGATTCGATTTCTGCTCGTTGACTCACTGCCAGGTTTTTAACCTGCCCTCTAGCTCGGAGAACAGCGTGTCCACGCCAATTTCGCGTGCGGTGCAGGAAACCCGAGGGAAAGTTTTGAAATATCAAGGCCAGTTGATCGATGTTTACTTTGGCGCGGACTGTGGCGGCGTAACGGAAGCCGCCGCTGACGTTTGGCCTGATCGCGCCGCGCCTTACCTCGTGAGCATCGTGGATCCCTATTGCGCCGGCAGCGAACATTCATCCTGGCAGCAGACGCTATCGCTGGCTACCGTGAGCGCAATTCTCCACGACGATATGGGTGTGCAACTGAGCGGGCCTCTGCT
>DASYXZ010000195.1:0-11693 GCA_035934315.1 Terriglobia bacterium
CGAGGCTCAGGTGCTCGAGTCCATTGGCGTGGACTATATCGACGAGAGTGAGGTGCTGACGCCGGCGGACGAGGAGCATCACATCCATAAATGGCCGTACAAAGTTCCGTTTGTGTGCGGCGCGCGCAACCTGGGTGAAGCGTTGCGGCGCATCGGCGAGGGCGCGGCCATGATTCGCACCAAGGGCGAGGCTGGCTCGGGAGACATTGTGGAGGCGGTGCGGCACATGCGGGCGATTACCAGCGAGATTCGCACGCTGGCTACTCTGCGCGAGGAAGAGTTGATGGCGAAGGCAAAAGTTCTGGGCGCGCCGCTGGATGTTGTCAAGTGGGTGTCGGAGCATGGCAAGCTGCCGGTCCCGAATTTTTCCGCGGGTGGCATCGCCACGCCGGCGGACGCCTCGCTGGTGATGCAATTGGGCGCGGAAGCGGTTTTTGTGGGTTCGGGAATTTTTAAGTCGGAGGATCCGGCGAAGCGCGCCAAAGCGATTGTGCGCGCTACCACGCACTACAACGAACCGCAAGTTCTCGCGGAGTGTTGTGAAGACCTGGGCGAAGCCATGCGAGGAGTCGATGTGGCCAAGTTGGACCCGAAAGAATTGTTGCAGACCAGAGGTTGGTAGGGCCGGGACCTTCCCCGGCCTACTTATTTATCTATCGAACTCGGTCGTTGTGGACATCGATGTGTCAGCGGTCCGGGACGTAAATGGCCAGGGCAAGTCCTGGTCCTACGACTTCGGTAGAGGCGATCTGTGATGCCGAAAGGATGAATGGATCGGCGTTCATAGAGCGCCGCTACAAAAGAGCGGTGTGATGATGATGGGGAAACCAGTTTCAGCGTTTGCGGCATTCGGGCTATTGGTTGGCGCGATGGCGCTGGCAGCCACCGCTCCGAAGCCGGGCACGATGCTTTATGTCACGAACAGCGGGAGTGGCGATATTACCGTCATCGACTTGGGCACGCTGAAAGTTGTGGGTCACATCAGGGTGGGCGCCGCGGTTCACGGCGCGGCGGTGGAAGCGGACGGGCGCAAGCTGTTCACCACCATTGAGTCAAATAACACGCTGCGCGTGATCGATACGGCGACGAACAAGATTGGAGCGACCATCAAGCTGACGGGACGGCCCAACCAATGTGCGGTAACGCCCAACGGAAAGTATGTGGCCGTGCCGATTCGGGACGGCAACAGTGTGGACATCGTGGATGTGGCGCAGCGCAAGGTGGTGAAAACTTTGCCGGTCAGGATTCCGCACAACTGTTTTGACGCGGGCAGTAATCGATATATTTTTGTCAGCTCGATGGGCGATGACCAAATTGACAGGATTGATCTAACGAGCATGCAATACGCGGGTATAACACCAGTGGGCGGCGTGCCGCGGCCCTACGTGGTGACGAAAGACGGTCGGACAATGTACGTGGCGCTGAGCGATTTGCATGGATTTGAAATTGTGGAATTCAGCAGCAAAGCAACCAGGTTCGAGATGCCAGCCAAAAATCATACGCCGCGCCCCCATCCGTTTGAGCCAATCAATACGCTGACTCACGGCTTGGGACTGACGCCGGATGAAACCGAGCTGTGGGTCACCAGCCTGCTCGACGATTGCATGTACGTATACAATGTGGCGGCGAACAAAATCGTGGCGCGCGTGCCCACTGGCGTGGCTCCGAACTGGGTGACATTTTCGCCTGACGGCAAATACTGCTGCGTCAGCAATGCAGGCAGCGACGACGTTTCCATCATCGACGTTCGGACGCGCAAGGAAATGGCGCGGATCAAAGTGGGCCAAGTGCCGAAGCGCCTGGTGGCCGTGGTGGTGAATGGTCAGTGATGACTAAAGACAAAAACTAAGGAGGAATCATAATGCCAGTTCGCAACGCTGAAGCAGAATGGAAAGGTAATCTACTGGAAGGTTCGGGTCATATGAAGATGGGGACTTCTTACGACGGCCCTTTTACTTTCAAATCAAGAATGGAAAATGGGGAGGGAACCAATCCGGAGGAATTGATTGCGGCGGCGCATTCAGGCTGTTTTTCCATGGCCCTGTCGGCGACTCTCGGGAAAGCGGGGTTTGCGCCCAAGCGCGTGCATACGAAAGCGGCGGTTCATTTTGAAAAGTTGACGGACGGATTCGCCATCACCAGCATCGATCTCCAAACAGAAGCGGAGGTTCCGGGCATCGAAAATGCCAAGTTCCAGGAGCTTGCCGAAGCGGCAAAAAAAGGCTGCCCGGTATCCAAAGCTCTCGCCGCCACAAAAATCAATCTGCAAGCGAAACTGGTATGAACAAATAGTAGGGCCGGGGCTTGCCCCGGTCTATAAGTTGAACTGAAAATCCAATCAGGCGAGTTGAATTGATTTTGTTCAAAAACACAAAAGGCCAGGGCAAGCCCTGGCCCTACTTCACCAGGAGGACACTATGGATCTGCGTTACCCAGTGGGAAAATTTGCCTGGCCGGAGAATGTGAGCGAAGGCGACCGGAAGCAATATATCGCGCAAATCGAAGAAGCCCCCGCCAAGCTACGCTCGGCTGTTCATGGGTTGAGCGATACTCAACTAGATACGCCCTATCGCGAGGGCGGCTGGACGGTAAAGCAGGTGGCGCATCACCTGGCTGACAGCCACATGAATGCCTTCATCCGGTTCAAGCTGGCCTTGACGGAGAAAGAGCCGACAATCAAGCCTTACGAACAGCAGCATTGGGCAGAACTGCCAGACGGGAAGACAGCGCCCGTTGAAACGTCACTCGATCTGCTTACCTCGCTGCACCAGCGTTGGGTGGTGTTGCTGAAATCCATGAAGCCCGAAGATTTTGCGCGAACGTTTCGCCACCCGGAAATGGGCGTGGTCAAGCTTGAGCGAAACTTGGCGCTATATGCCTGGCACGGCCGGCACCATGTGGCGCATATCACTTCGCTGCGTGAGCGGAATGGCTGGTGAAAAGAATTGAGTGATTAAGTGATCGGGTGATGGGGAGAATGAAGGGCCTTCAATCGCGCAATCACTCAATCTTCGTTTATATATAAACCGCAATGAATAACGGACGAAAACCTGTCGGCATACTGGCCATCCAGGGCGACTTTGCGCTGCACGGCAAAATGCTCGGTCGCATCGGAAAGCCCTGGAAGCTGGTGAAACACGCCCGTGAGCTTGAGGATGTCGGCGGGCTGATTATGCCGGGCGGCGAAAGCACAACAATGCTGAAGTTTTTCGCTGCCAATGGATTCAGCCCGGCGATCAAGGAATTTGCCGCGCAAGGCAAGCCGATATTCGGGACGTGCGCGGGAGCGATTCTGCTGGCTCAGGACGTTTTGAATCCGCCCCAGGAGCACCTGGAACTTATGGATATCACAGTGGAACGCAACGCCTACGGCCGGCAGATTGACAGCTCCGTTCAGCAGGGCGACTGTCCTGAAATCGCGGACCACCCCGTCGAAATGGTTTTCATTCGCGCCCCCATGATCCGCCGTGTGGGTGAGGGCGTACGAGTGCTCGGCCGCTGCGGCGATCTTCCGGTACTAGTGGAGCAGGGCAACATGCTCGCCGCAACTTTCCATCCCGAACTTACCGAGGACGAAACCATTCACCGGTACTTCCTCCGGAAAATAAGTGGATGAGAAAGGAAAATGGAAACCAACCCTGTTTAGAATTGATTGAATTCAATTGTCGGGTACCAAGTTACGAGATCTGCTCGAATAGACATATTGCACATTCAACATTCCGCGTTACAATCACCTCCCATGAACCGACCCCGACTCGCTCATCTGATTGCATGCTCGATTTTTCTATTGGTCCTCTCGACGTCGCGCGGGGTTATTACTCTCAATGCGCAACGCACTTCCGCTATTGATCCCGGCTCATATGTTGTGGAGAAGAACGTGATGGTGACCATGCGCGACGGCGTTCGTCTGGCCACGGATCTTTATTTCCCCGCCCGAAACGGCGTGAGGCTGGAGGGCAAATTTCCCGCCATCATGGAACGGACTCCATACAATAAGAGCGGTGTGGGATCGGGTTGGGCGCCATACTTCGCCAGCCGCGGATACGTTTCCATCGGGCAAGACACGCGCGGCCGGTACAACTCCGAAGGCGTCTGGCACATGATGACGGATGATGTGCCCGACGGTTTCGACATGGCTTCGTGGATCGTCAAACAACCGTGGAGCGATGGCCATTTTGGAATGATCGGCACATCCTATCCCGGCGGGACGCAGCACGCGATGGCGGAGTCGAACCCTCCTGGACTGAGTGCTTTGGTTCCGGTGTGCCCGGTGGCAGACACCGGTTACTTCGGGATGCGAAACGGCGGAGCTTTCGAGCTGCGTTTTTTTAACTGGATTTTTACTTACGGTGCGCCGGAGGGCAGCCGGGAATCTCGCGACCCAGGCACACGCGCCGTGCTGGAAGACATGTCGAAGAGCAAGCGCGAATACCTGCTGGCCCTTCCGTTGCGCAGGGGAACCACGCCGCTCAAACTCGCTCCCGAGTATGAGGACTGGCTGGTGTACGCCATGGGTCATGGTGAGAACGATGCCTACTGGAAGCAACCCGGCCTCAACGTGACGGACCAGGTGGCGCGTTACCAGGACGCGCCTGTTTACCTGGTCAGTGGATGGTACGATTCATGGCCGTTGCAAACGACGATGGATTTCAACGCGCTGCGACGGGCGAAGCGGGGTCCCATCAAGATGATTTTGGGTCCATGGATTCATGGCCAGCAAATGCAACACTCGCACGGGCAGGTGGATTTCGGGCCGGACGCGGCCATCGATGACCGGGCTTTTCACCTGCGGTGGTACGACCGGTGGCTCAAGGGGATTAATAACGGCGTGGAGCGCGAGGCGCCGGTAAAAATTTTTGTGATGGGCGGGGGCATCGAGAAAAAGACGCCCGACGGGCTTCACCTGCACGGCGGCGTTTGGCGCGATGAGCAGGAATGGCCGCTGGCCCGCACCCGCTGGACGCCCTATTACTTGCACGCCCACGGCTCGCTGTCGCCTGAAAAACCGGAGGAGATCGCCAGCAGGACCAGCTACGATTTTGATCCACACAATCCTGTGCCAACAATCGGCGGGAACATCTCGTCGAATGTCGGCATCATGTTGCAAGGCGCTTGGGACCAAAAGTGCGGCCCGCAGGTTTGGAACTGCAAAGATACGCTGCCACTTTCGGCGCGCCGCGATGTCCTGGTTTACGTGACGCCGCCGCTCGACCATGACGTGGAAGTTACCGGGCCGATTGAGGTGAAACTCTGGGCTTCTTCATCGGCGGTTGATACCGATTTCACAGCCAAGCTGATTGACGTGCACCCACCCACTACGGATTTTCCCGCCGGCATCGACATGAACCTGGAAGACGGAATCATCCGCGCCCGATTTCGGGATTCACTGGATAAACAGAAATTGATGAAGCCCGGCGAGATTTACGAATTCACCATCCGGCTTTATCCCACCTCGAATGTGTTCAAAGCCGGGCATCGCATCCGCCTGGATATTTCCAGCAGCAATTTCCCGCGCTTTGATGTGAACCCGAATACGGGTGAACCTCTCAATGCGAACCGGCGCATGGTGACAGCCACCAATACGATTTACCATGATGCTGCCCATCCGTCGAGAGTGATTTTGCCGATAATTCCCAGCAGAATTGATTGAGCCATGAGCGTAAAACTGGATATTAAAAATTAGAAATTGGAAATTGGAAAATGGAACCTTGCCGACCCGACAGATATACCCGTTTCCAATTTCAAATTTCTAAATTCTAGTTTCCAGTTTTTTTAGCTAAGTGACGCAGGTCGCGATTTGTGTTATCAGTTAAACATGGCCAAACCTCCATCCCGCGCCCCATTGAATGTCCTTTTTGTGTGCATCGGGAATTCCTGCCGGAGTCAGATGGCGGAAGCTCTGGCCAATCAAGCGGGCACCGGGCGTATTCGCGCCTGGAGCGCCGGATCATCCCCGCTGGGCGAGATCATTCCGCAAACCCATGAGGTGCTCCGCGAAAAAGGAATCGCACTCAAAGGGCACTGGTCCAAAGGTTTGAAAGATGTCGATCTAAACAAAATGGATGTAGTGGTGGGCATGGGCTGCGAGGTGCATTGCCCCGTGCCGTTGGGCTTCAAGGGCCGGGTGATCGAGTGGAACATTCCCGATCCATATGGACGCGACCGCGCATTTTTTCGTGACGTGCGCGATTTGATTGAACGGCAGGTTAAAACACTGCTTGACGATCTGGACCAGCAACACAAATCGGCAAACGCTGGGCCCGCGGGCACGCCCGTGGAAGAGAAGGAATGAGCAGAAAATATGTCTGTCTCAGTGCTTTCATGGTGATGGAAAACAAGCGTTCGGCGACGTAGCCCCCCTCGCAAGAGAATTCGCATATTTTAAATCGTGATAGGATGGGCCGCATCAGATAGAGAAGCGATGCCGGAAACACCAAACCCCGATCATCGGCGAGGTATTTATTGCCTGCGGATAACATCTCCAAACAAGATGAAAGATCGGAAATTAATATCGTCGACCGTTGCGGGCAAATTTAAAATTAATTTATTTCTTGGAGGATAATATGCACGACCACGCTGATCACCACGATGCCGAACTCCTGTTGCGCCTCTATGACATTCGGCGCGAGGCGCGATTGCGCCAGGCTCGCGATTGGTATTTCCGCGAGCTCCACGCCGGTACCTTTGAAGAACTCATGCAACAATATCCTCCTGGCAGCCCGGAGAACGCCTCATTCCGCATGGTCGTGAGCTATTGGGATATGGCTTGCTCCATCGTCAACCAGGGATTGATAAAGGAAGAATTCTTTTTCCAGAATACCACTGAGTTCTGGGTGGTATGGACGAAGGTCAAGCACCTGGCTCCGGTAATGCGCGAGCGCCGCAAGAATCCTTTCATCTGGAAAAACCTCGAGGATTTGGCGGGGCGATACGAAAAGTGGATGAGCAAGCGCGCGCCCGACGCGCTGGAGGCCTTTCGCCAGCAAGTGCTGAGTCCCCCGGTGAAAAAATAGGGTTTCGAGTTTTCAGGGGATGGAACGCGTCGCCTCGAGACCCCCGACTCTGGCGGGGGTCTGCGACCTGTTCAATTTAAAGTCCACTCAGCCACTTTCGTTTCGCTCAGCAGGCCGCGCGACGTCGGATTGACAATCTTCGAATGCAGACGTATACCTATCATTCCGTTTGGGGGAATCAGAACCGCGCCTGAGATTTCCCGGATCGATTTAGCAATCTCGGGCGGCGCAGGTTTTATCTCGAAGTCACTTTGAGGGGGCACCACTGTGAAAATCAGAATGAAGTTGAACGGGTCTTGGCGTGAGGACGATGTTGAGCCCCGGTTGCTGCTCGTCCATTACCTGCGCGAGGTGGCCGGGCTGACGGGCGCCCACATCGGTTGCGAGACCTCCATCTGCGGTGCTTGCACGGTGATGCTGAACGGCGATGCGGTGAAGTCATGCACGATGTTTGCCGTTCAGGCGGATGGCGCGGAAATCCTCACCATAGAAGGGCTGGCAAATGACGGCCACTTGCATCCACTGCAAAAGGGTTTCTGGGAGGAGCACGGGCTGCAATGCGGCTTCTGCACGCCCGGCATGATTCTGGCGGCCCACCAGCTTCTCGGGCGCAATCCCCATCCTTCGCAGGCTGAAGTCCGCAAGGGCTTGGAAGGAAACTTGTGCCGCTGCACAGGGTATCAACATATTGTGAAAGCGGTGGAGAGCGCCGCGGAAAAACTGGGCCACTAAGCAATTGAGTGATGGGGTGATTGCGCGATTGAAGGAAAAGGCGGAGCTGGAAATTGGAAATTAGTAAATGGAAATTGAAAGCCGTTTACAAATGAGCCCGCCAATTTCCTGGTTTTTGACTTAACCACAGATCGGACAACTGACAATTGAGGTTCAATCATGTCCACAAAACTACTCGGCGAAAGAATCAAGCGCAAAGAAGATCCGCGCCTCATCCAGGGCCGGGCGCATTACGTCGATGACATCAAGCTGGACGGGATGCTTTACATGGCGTTTGTGAGAAGCGTCCACGCCCACGCGTGCATCAGGAAAGTGGATACAGCGGCGGCAAAAGTATTGCCGGGAGTCATTGCGGTTTACACGGGCCATGACATCAAGGGAAAGCTTGGCCTGGTTCCATGCGCGGCGGGAATGGAAGGGCTGAAAATCCCCGATCATCCCTGCATGGCCATGGACAAGGTTTGCTATATCGGCGAGCCGATTGCGGCGGTGGTAGCGCGTGACCGTTATGTGGCTCGTGACGCCGTTGATCTGATTGAAGTGGATTACGACCCGCTGCCGGCGGTGACCGATCCTATGAAGGCTTTGGAAAAGGGTTCGAAGCTCGTTCATGAAAATTTCGGCGATAACATCGCTTTTGTAGCCAAACTCGATGCCGGAGATTGGAAGGCGGTTGAAGCCGATAAGACCATCAAGGTCATCAAGCAACGGTTCATCAACCAGCGCCTGGCGCCGATTTCCATGGAGACGCGCGGCGTGATTGCGAGCTATTCGCCGGGCGAAGATTCGCTCACCGTCTGGTCGTCAACACAGATTCCGCACATCCTCAAAACTCAACTCGCCATTATGAGTGGCGTGGACGAAGCTCGCTGCCGCGTGATCACTCCCGAGGTCGGTGGCGCGTTTGGAAGCAAATTAAATGTTTATGGTGAAGAGGGCATGGCCTGCTTTGCCTCAAAACATTTGGGCAAGCCGGTCAAGTGGATTGAAGGCCGCCGCGAAAACATTCAGGCCACCATCCACGGCCGCGACCAGGTGAACGATCTCGAAATCTACTTCCAGCCGGATGGAAAAGTTGTGGGAGTCAAATGCCTCATCGTCGCCGACCTCGGCGCCTACCATCAGCTCCTCACCCCCGCCATCCCCACGCTCACCGCCATGATGATTCTAGGCTGTTACAACATTAAGAATGTGTTTGTGGAAACGAAAGGCGTGTTCACCAACAAGATGGCCACGGACGCTTATCGCGGGGCGGGACGCCCGGAAGCGACTTACATCATCGAGCGCGCCATGGACCTGGTGGCCCATGAATTGAATATGGACGCGGCAGAAATTCGCGAGAAAAATTTCCCTTCGCCGAAAGATTTTCCGCTGACGCTTCCCACCGGCGTTACTTACGACACCGCGAATTACCAGAAGACGCTCAAAAACGTTTTGAAAGCCGCGGGATACTCGAAACTTCGCAAGGAACAAGTGCGCCTGAGAAAAAAAGGGAAGTACATCGGCGTCGGGCTATCCACTTATGTGGAAATTTGCGCCATGGGCCCCTCCAGCCGCATGCCCGCTGGCGGATGGGAAAGCGGCACGGTGCGCGTGGAAGTGACGGGCAAGGTCACCGTACTGAGCGGCACTTCCCCGCATGGCCAGGGGGAAGAAACAACTTTTGCCCAGATCGTGGCCGAAGAATTGGGAATTCCTTTCGATGACGTGACCGTGTATCACGGCGACACTTTCCAGATTCCCATGGGCATCGGCACGTTCGGAAGCCGCACCACGGCGGTGGGGGGCACGGCCATCTACAACGCTGCGCAACGAATCAAGGAAAAAATGGCGCGCATCGCGGCGCATAAATTGGGCATCAAGCCGGGCGAGCTGGTATTTGTCGACGGCAAAATTCAAACTGAGGACGGGCAGAAATCCATCGGCTTTGGAGAAGTGGTCGCTGAAGCTATTTTTGCCAAGCAGCTTCCTCCCGGAGTCGAGCCCGGCCTTACGGAGCACTGCGTGTTCGAGCCGCCTAACTATACGTTTCCATTTGGCGCTCATATCGCAGTCACCGAGTTGGATTCCGAAACGGGAGAAGTGCGACTGCGAAATTACTTTGCCGTGGATGATTGCGGCCGCATCTTGAATCCCATGTTGGTGGAGGGCCAGGTTCACGGCGGCCTGGCGCAGGGCATTGGCCAGGCGCTTTGGGAAGAAGTGGTCTACGACGAAAATGGACAACTCATCTCCGGGTCATTGATGGATTACGTGGTGCCCAAGGCCCACCAATTTCCGTGGTTTGAAACATCAAACACAGAAACTAAAACTCCGGTCAATCCTCTGGGCGTGAAAGGTGTGGGCGAGGCTGGCACGATTGGGTCCACACCCGCCGTGGTGAATTCGGTGATGGACGCCCTGCGCCCGTTTGGCGTGAGGCATCTGGACATGCCGCTGAAGCCGGAGAAGATTTGGAACGTTATGAAGGCAGGTGTTAAGGCGTAGGGCCTGCAGGCTGCACCATGGAGGGAGTATGATTCCACAATCTTTTGAATACCATGTCCCCAAGACCCTGGCTGAAGCCTCGCGTCTGATGGCGCAATTCGGTGCTGACGGAAAAATCCTGGCCGGCGGTCACAGCCTGGTGCCGATGATGAAGCTGCGTTTGGCTTCTCCCAAACACCTTATTGATCTCGGCCGTATCGCTGAATTGGGTTACATACGGGAAGATAACGGCAAGATACAAATCGGAGCCCTGACCACGCACTACAAGATCGAGTCTTCCGACCTGTTGAAGACCAAGTGCCCCCTCCTGTCCGAGACGGCAAGTGCGATCGGCGATGTCCAGGTGCGCAACAAAGGCACGCTGGGCGGCAGCCTGGCGCATTCTGATCCCGCCGGAGATTTTCCCGCGGCCATACTGGCTCTTGATGGTGAAATTCAGGCCGTCGGCGCGCGCGGCGAGCGGTGGATATCGGTGAAAGGGTTTTTTGTGAACCTGCTCCAGACCGCGCTCGAACCGGATGAAATTCTCACAGCTATTCGCGTTCGCTCGCTGCCGGCGCGCAGCGGCGACGCCTACGTGAAACTCCACCAACCCGCCTCGGGTTTTGCCGTCGTCGGAGTGGCGGTCCGTCTGGTCCTGGATGAGAAGGGATCAATTCACCAGGCTGGCGTCGGGATCACCGGCGTTGGCCCCAAAGCCTTTTGCGCGGTCGCGGTTGAAAATATACTCCGCGGTAAATCTCCTAGTGCAAAGCGATTGGAAGAAGCAGCTTCTCATGCTGCGGACGGCATCGAGGTTAATGCCGACCTTTACGCCTCGTCCGCCTATCGCACCCACTTGACGCAGGTTTATACGCGGCGGGCGCTTGAAAAAGCTCTCGAAAGAGCCTCCGGAAAATAGCTGGTAGATCAACTCTGTTCCAGGACTTCACTTGTAAATTGAAACGCCGCTCCGCGATTTCAGTGGCTTGCTTGAGAGTTCAGTCTGTGCTAGTCTAAGACTGGTCTAAACTTTATGAATGCGAAAGTCGGTTCCTACCAAGCTAAGACCCACCTGCCCCGACTGCTCAGAAGAGTTGCGCGCGGCGAGCGAATCACGATTACCAAGCACGGCACCCCGATTGCGATGCTTGTCCCAATTGAAAACAGGGAGAAACGCGACATTGGAACGGTGATCGCAGAATTAAAGAAATTTCGTCGGCGCCATAAGCTGGGCAAACTGACGATACGCGAAATGATCGATGAGGGAAGGCGCTTCTGAAACGTTTCGTGATGGATTGCTCTGTGACGATGGGCTGGTGCTTTGAGGATGAAAAAGACGATTCCTCCGAAGCGATGCTCGATTTACTTGTAACCTGGGGGGCGGCTGTACCCTCCATCTGGTCTTTCGAAGTCGCCAATACTTTGCTTGTGGGCGAAAGACGGAAGAGGATCACTAAGCTGGATTCATCGAATTTCCTC
>DASYXZ010000215.1:0-8291 GCA_035934315.1 Terriglobia bacterium
TCGCTTCACCAATCCGCGCGCAACGAATTTTTACTATTCTTTCGTGTTTCTGCCACGTGAGAAACGAGAGGCGATTGAGGCAGTCTATGCATTTGCGCGGCGGGGGGATGACGTGGCGGATGGCGATTTGGCGCCTGATGAGGCGACGCGCGAGATCGAGCGTTACCGTAAAGCTCTCGATGCTTGTTACGCGGACCATTCGCGTGACGACCGTCCCGGTGAAGCGAACATTAATGGTGATGCGAGCCTTCGGGTGCTGTCGGAAGCCGTACGACGTTACAAAATCCCACGCCAATATTTCGAAGACCTGATCCTCGGGCTTGAAATGGACATGTGTATGGACGGCGGCGGCGTGCGCTACCAGACTTTTGATGACCTGGCGGTTTACTGCTACCGCGTGGCGGGCGCCATTGGCCTGATCGCGATTGAAATTTTTGGCTATCGCAATCCTAAGGCGCGCGAATACGCTGTGAGCCTGGGGCAAGCATTGCAACTCGTGAACATCCTGCGCGACGTTCAGTCTGATGCGCAGCGCGGGCGCGTCTATCTTCCCTCGGAAGATATGGAAAGGTTCGGCGTCCATCCGGAAGGGCTGGCCGCGGGGAAGTACGACTCCGCATTTGTCGAACTCATGCAGTTTGAATGTGACCGTGCCCGGGGCGCGTTTGACGTGGCCCGGGCAAAGCTGGCGGCGGAAGATCGGCGCTCGATGATCGCGGCGGAAATTATGGCGGCCATCTATTGGCGGCTGCTCAAAGTTATTCAGTCCCGCGCTTACAATGTTTTTGGAGATCGCCTGCGGCTTTCGCG
Organism: Terriglobia bacterium; assembly: GCA_035934315.1. Lineage (GTDB taxonomy): Bacteria > Acidobacteriota > Terriglobia > UBA7540 > UBA7540 > DASYXZ01. The sequence continues at coordinate 811 of DASYXZ010000215.1, forward strand.
GCCCGTGAAATTCTGGACTGCACTTTCCGTCTATCTCGGCTTCGAATGGCACAAGTAGAGTTGGCGAATGACGATTTTCGATTGATGATTGCAGGGCAAAGAAAAACAGTTCCAAAATTGAGCTCTTGAATCGTCAATCGAAAATCGTAAATCGGCAATCTCGAAATAAATATGCCCGATGAAATCCTGATTATTGGCGGCGGCTTTGCCGGTCTTACCGCGGGCGTGGCGTTGGCGCAAGCGGGCCGCAGGGTGCGACTGCTCGAGCAAAAACCGCACTTGGGCGGGCGCGCCAGCTCCTTCCTTGATCCCGCCACAGGTTCCGTGGTGGATAACGGACAGCACCTGTTCATGGGGTGCTACCACCAGACCATCGAGTTTCTGAAAACTATCGGCACGCTCGACCGGGTGCGATTTCAGTCGGGACTCTCCGTTAAATTTCTGGATTCGGGCGGGAGCTTGAGCGCGCTGGTATGCCCGCGTCTTCCCGCGCCCTGGCATTTGCTGGTCGGTGTTTTGCGTTCAGGAAGTTTTAAGTGGAGCGAAAAACTTGAGGTCCTGCGCATCCGGGCTGCTCTCAGCCGAAGGGGTGATTCTAACGACGGCAATCGCAACCTCACTGTGGACCAATGGCTGAAGGGCCTCGGGCAGTCGGAGAATTTGCGCCAATACTTTTGGAATTTGATTTGCATCGCCGCCATGAACGAAGACCCGCGCATCGCCTCCGCCGCGCTGTTTGAACGCGTTCTAAAGCTCGCCCTGTTTAGCTCGGCCAACGATTCACGCCTGGGGATCGCTCGCGTGGGCCTGAGTGATTGCTACACCACTGCTGCCGCGGAATTCATCTCAGCACACGGAGGCCGCGTGGAGCTTGGCCAGAATGTTACCGGGTTGCTCGTCAGCGACGGCGGATGCCAAGGCGTTACATTGGCTGGCGGCGAACGCGTACAAGCTCAAACAGTTTTGAGCGCTGCGCCCTGGAATAAATTTACCAGCCTTCTTCCCGGTGACCTTTTGCGCAACGAGCCGTTTTTCACAAAGATTTTATCTTTGCGCCCCGCTCCGATCATTTCCATCAATCTCTGGTTTGACCGCCCGGTCACCAACCTTGAATTCGTGGGCTTGCGCGGCACCACGATCCAGTGGCTGTTCAATAAAAGCAGAATTTTGGACGAGCGTGGCCGCGAGTCCGCTGCCTCCGCACTCCGAACTTCGGCTCCGCATCGATCATACATTTCGCTCGTCTTGAGCGGCGCCCACGAACATATTGGGCGATCCAAGGAGGATTTGCTGGCGATGGCGATGGGAGAGCTTCAGGGGCTAATGCCCGAAGCAAAGCAGGCGAAGCTTGTCCATTCTCTCATCGTGAAAGAACGCTTTGCCACTTTTTCTCCGTGCGTCGGAGTGGAAGATTTGCGGCCCACCGCCGCAACGCCGGTGCGCGGGTTGTATCTTGCGGGTGATTGGACCGCCACGGGATTGCCCGCCACGATTGAAGGCGCGGTGAAAAGCGGGTACACTGCTGCAGGAGAAATTTTGCAAACAACGTGATGCCATTAAGGAGGCCATGATGGCGGTGAGAGCGAAAATATCTCGATTCATTTTATGCCTGACGGCAACGGGGCTGGTTTTATTGGCAGCAATGTTTGCCCCGCGCGCAAATAAAACTGCCGCATCACCCGGAGGCGCGATGGCGTGCCCGGTGGGTGTCTCCGCGAGTGCTCCCCAGGCTGACCCTCGACTGAAAGGCGCGTACCGTTTTGAAAAAGGTGGATGGGTTTACGTCCACCTCGCCGGCTCGCCCGATCAAATTGGTTTTCAACACGGCTATCTTCTGGCGCCGGAAATTGAGGACAATTTCAAGGCAGTCAAGCTGATTGACACGCACGAGACGAAACGCGATTGGGCATTCTTCCGCCAGGCGGCGCGCGAAATGCTCTGGCCGAAAATTGATCCCGAATATCAGGCCGAGTTGAAGGGCATTGTCGAGGGGCTCACGGCGCGTGGCGTGGCCATGGACCTGGATGACGTGGTGGCGCTGAATGCCAAGGAGGAATTGCCGGGATATTACGTTCCCTGGTATAACGCGAATCATAAAGTCGCGAGCGCGCCGCATCTGGTGAGTCCGGGAAATTGCAGCGCTTTCGTGGCCACCGGCGCCTACACGCGCGACCACAAAATTGTGATCGCCCACAATAACTGGACGAGCTACCTGGACGGCGAACGCTGGCGGATTATTTTTGACATCGTGCCCCAACACGGCGCGCGCATTTTGATGGACGGCTTCCCGGGCGGCATCGCCAGTGATGATGATTTTGGCGTGAATTCGAATGGCATCATGATTACGGAAACCACGATTACCCAGTTCGCCGGCTGGGATCCCAACGGCAAGCCGGAATTCGCGCGGGCGCGCAAGGCCCAGCAGTATGCCAACTCGATTGACGACTACGTGCGCCTCATGCTCGACGGCAACAACGGCGGCTACGCCAATGATTGGCTGCTCGCCGACAACAAGACGGGCGAGATTGCGCAGTTCGAGTTGGGGCTTAAGGCTTACAAACTCTGGCGCACCAGGAATGGCTACTTTGTGGGTTCCAACTTTGTCTCTGATCCTCGCGTCCTCACGCTGGATACTTCATTCGATCCCAATAATCCTGAAACCTCTCCCAACGCCCGTCACGCGCGTTGGGAGCAACTGATGAAAAGTTCAAAGGGCAAGATTGACGTGGCCATGGCGCAGAAATTTCTATCCGACCACTACGACGCCTATAGGAAGAGAGAGGGGGCTGACGCGCGCACGCTTTGCGGCCACAATGACAGCACCGCGCATGGAGTGAGCGTTTGGGAGTGGGGGCCGTATTATCCCGGCGGGGCGGTGCAGGGGAAGGCTATGGACAGCGCGCAGGCCCGGGCCATGAGCTTCGTCGCGCGCGCCGGACATCCGTGCGGCGGGGATTTTATTGCCGCACCATTCTTGAAAGCGCATCCCGAATATGGATGGCAGGCGCCATTATTGCGCGATATGAAAGCGGGTCCGTGGACGGAGTTTCGCGCGGGGCAGCGAGCGGGCTCGAGGTAATTCTAATCATCAAGCTGGTTTGCTCCACGCCTCGCGCAACAATTTGCAAGTCGATGCCCGATTCGAAAAAATGTCACAATCGCACTATCTTGCACGGAGTGGGGCAACCCTTGGCCATTAAGCGCAAAAGAGAAACGAAACCCCGGCGGCAGCTCACCACGGTTGATGAAGCGACGATTCGGCTGCACATCGAACCGTTGGAAGAGGGCGGTTACGTTGCCACCAGCTCCGACGTTCCAGGTTTGGTGGCGGAAGGGCGCAGCGTGATGGAAGTTGTCGAATCGCCCGGGGGCTGACGCGCAAAATCGTCGAGAGCTGCCTGGATCATGGTGATCCGATTCCTCCCGCGCTTTCAAACCTCGCCCACAAAACACTTGATCTTCTGGTGCCTGTCGGTATTCGCTGATGGGCCGCTGGGTCCATTTGTGTTCATCTTAGTCGGCTTGGATAGTTCCACTGACGATTTTTAAATTCGGTCTTCGGCGTCTGTTCGAGGTCCAGTACCATCACAAGGTCGCTAAGCGAAAAGTTTGTACAAGACAGGATCATTAGCTATCTTTCGCACAGAGGATGGAACAGAAACCTTCAATCCAAAACTGAAAAAAGGCATGGGGTCGATATCAAGGTCAGAAATAATCGGTATCCTCGCTATTGGTTGATCGAAGTGAAGGGTGACGCGGGGAGGGGTGCGAAGAGCCCGCGTTCTTATCGAGAAGTTTCTTTCAACTTAGCTCTCGGACAGATCCTAACGAGGATGGCGAGCACAGGGAAACAGGGTTATAAATATGGCTGCAAATATGCCGTCGGCTATCCAATTTCCTACGAAGATCGTGTGATGCGCCGAATCCCATACGCAGTTTGTTACAAGCTAAACCTGTTCGTCTTTCTTGTGAATCATGAAGGGCAAGTCAAATGTTATGATTGAAAAAAGATCAAAGCGGTATCAGATAAAAGGAGAGTGGTTTAGGAGGGAGTTTCTGACCAATTGGCATTTCCGAGTTTGATAAAACGAAAATGACATCTTACTATCGGCGTGTGAGGCATCTGAAAGACATGGCTGTTTTCTTCGGGCTTGCTAGTTAACACTTCGCCTTGAATTTTGTTTCGGCCCAATATCAGGAAACTTTCTCTGCCCATCCTGTCAATATTGGAGTACGGCGGCTCTTGTAAGGCGAAGGCGGAAGCCGCTCGTTGAGCGAGTCAACTTCGCCAAGGTCAAAGGAAAGCACTACAGGGCCAGCCGAAGGTCTGCGGTGATCGGAAGCTGAAGCAAATCGCTTCGTAGTAGCCGAGTCGAGAAAAAAAGAATTTCAAGATTCTCAACTTGGTTTGTGCCAGGATTCAGCCGGGCTATCACATCATCGCCCAGCTCCTCCGACTCCTGTTCGGGGTAAGGAGGACACTTATCGATGTGAAGGATATCTGCTTCGCGGTCGTACTTGAAAATCAGTTTCGCTTCCATAGGATGTCTCCTCCTGTCAGTTTCCTCGTTACGTAGGCCGTGATGATCCAGTGTCGTTCCTTGTCCTCGGTGACGACCACTACGACCACATTACTAGCCCGCTTGAGATCTGCAAACGACCGCGAAAACAAGTGAGCGTTAGCGGCCCGGGTGCTTCGCCGGACCTGTTCTGGATTTGACAAGGTCTCCGAGATGCGACTTTGAAGGGTCGGTAGAATTTCCGGGTGCCGTTCGGCAATATGTATCTCACGGTCCGAACTTAACTCGACCTCCCCGTGAAGATAAGGGCAACTGAAGTATACCATCCATCGCCCCTCTAAATCCTGCCCGCTGTTGCTGCACGGCGACTCTCATAAAGCGGAAACTTTTCGGTGAGCGCTTCCACTTCGCTGCGCACGCGCTTCAGCACTGATTCGTTTTCCAGATTATTCAACACCTCTGAAATCCAGCCGCCGATGCGGCGCATCTCCGCCTCTTTCATGCCGCGCGTTGTGACGGCGGGCGTGCCCACGCGGATGCCGCTGGCGGTGGCGGGTGGGTTAACGTCAAAGGGTATGGCATTCTTATTAACGGTGATGCTCACCTGCTCCAGAGCCTGCTGTGCCTGCTTGCCCGTAACCTTTTTGGAAAATACGTCCACCAGCATCAGGTGATTGTCGGTTCCGCCCGAAACGATTCGGAAGCCTTCGCCGGCCAATGTTTCCGCCAGCACTTTCGCGTTGGCCACAATTTGTTTCTGGTAATCGCGGAATGGCGCCTCGAGGGCTTCCGCAAAGCAAACAGCCTTGGCGGCGATCACGTGCATCAGCGGACCGCCCTGAATGCCGGGGAAAACGGTCTTGTCGAGTTCCTTGGCAAACTGGGCTTTTGAAAAGACCATGCCACCGCGCGGCCCGCGCAAAGTCTTGTGCGTGGTGGTGGTCACAAAGTCGGCGTGTGGAAAGGGGCTGGGATGCAGTCCCGCAGCAACCAGTCCCGCGATGTGCGCCATATCCACCATCAAGAGCGACTCGCTTTTTTTGGCGATGGCGGCGAAGCGCTCGAAGTTCAAGACGCGCGGATAAGCGCTGGCGCCGGCGATAATCAATTTGGGCTTGTGCTCCATCGCCAGCCGTTCGAGCTCATCGTAGTCGATGGTTTCAGTGTCCTGGCGCACGCCGTAGGGAACAATCTTGTACATCTTGCCGGAAAAATTCAGCGGATGTCCGTGCGTCAAGTGTCCGCCATGAGCAAGGTTCATGCCCAGCACCGTATCGCCCGGCTTGAGCACGGTCATGTAAACACATTGGTTGGCCTGGGCGCCGGAGTGCGGTTGCACGTTCACATGTTCGGCGTTAAAGAGCCGCTTGGCGCGGTCGATGGCCAGCGACTCCGCCACGTCCACAAACTCGCAACCGCCGTAATAGCGCTTGCCCGGCAAACCTTCCGCGTACTTGTTGGTCAGCGGCGACCCCAGAGCTTCGAGGACCGCCTCACTCACAAAATTTTCCGATGCGATCAGCTCAATGGTGCGTGCCTGCCGGTCGATTTCCTGGTCAATGGCGCGGGCGATTTCAGGATCGACTTCGTCGAGCGATCGGGTTTGGGTGGAAACAGTTGAACTCATATTTTTTTCCTCACTCGCATTGTAGCGGACGGTGAGGCGCGACGCAAATTTTGCGAGTCAGGAATCTCATTAAAAGCAGACGCGCGGTTGTAGTGGCGCGTTCACCGTCCCCACCCCGCCCCCCGCCGTCGGGGAGAGGGACGCTTCTTGTTTTTTACCGGGGGCGCTGCCCCCAGCTATTCATATCATGCCCTTTCAGGGCATCGGGGGTTGCGCATGCATCGACTTTGAAATACGTGGCAGGCAGGCGCTTTCTGCCTTGTTGAATGAGAAGGCGGCGCTGACCAGTGACATGGCAATGCACATTGAAAAGGCGTTTGGGCCGAAGATGGAGCACCCATGCGGATCCAGCTCGCCTATAATCTGGCCCAGGCTCGTATGGAGACCCGGTCGGTGGCCGTTAAGCACTACGTTGAAAGTATCCACGCATAGCAGGCGGCGTCGGTCAGTTTGCGGAGGGCGCAAACGCGCTGCATTATCGCATGCATGCGGCCTGTAATGTTGGTATAAAAGAAGGCGGTTGACTTCTGGTGATATACTATTCCAATATATTGCTAATTTGGTCTAATCCGGCAAGGGCGCACCATTCTAAAAGGAAAAAAAGTGTACCGAGAAAACGTCCGCAAGATTAAAGAGGTTGTGCGAAGCGGTCAGCTTGCCCAGCCTTTCACGCCGAAACAGGTAAATGAGTCTATAGGAATTGACTACGCAGGAGTCTTTTTACCAAAGCACCGAGTCGGAGGTCCTCGTCCATCGAGCGAGCAACATTTCTACCGAGTCGAGAAGGGACGATACAAACTTAAAGACTTGAGCTAACCGCATGGTCGATAGAAAACAACTATACATTTTGCTTGGTGTGGCTGGATGGATTTCGTTGGCAAATCTGTTTGCAATGGTTGTAACCGGCTATAGCGAGGAAAAGGTAACGACATTTATAATCATCTCATTCGCTTTGTGTCTCCCAGCTTTGCTGTTTGGAGGTATATTGTTTTGATGGGTCAGTAAGAAGCCACCATAAATCTTCAATTTCCATATTTGTGGTTTGTCGAGTTCATAAGTCCGTCAAAACCAGTTGACAAAAAGAGGACTCTCCGCTAAAAATAGAAGTTCACATCCCCAAGGATGTAATGGAGAGTGGAGTGTCTACTTACTTGGCGAAGTCCCGCCGCGGTAAGATCCGGTGGCGACTGCTTGACGCAGATGGATTGGTGCGGGGCCGATTGGCGGCGCGGGCGTCCCGCGTTTTAACGGGGAAAGCTGCGGCGGATTTCACTCCGCACGCCGACCATCGCGACGGCGTGATCATTATCAATGCGGAAAAGATCCGTCTGACC
>DASYXZ010000232.1:0-12319 GCA_035934315.1 Terriglobia bacterium
TTACGCCGCCAGAAGAATGGCGGGGTGAACCCGCCGTTACAAAAAATCACTTCGCCCAGCGTCCTGATCATCGATCCAGCCTTTTGAAAAGCGATTTCCCTCGCGTGCCGCTCATTTCAAATTTGGAGCTGTTCCGCTCGCGTTGCGGAATGGGCGGGGAGCTTGTGGCGTTGCATTTGCTCGAATCGCCAAAGCTCGAAAAGCTCATTGCACGGTTTCCAATCAAGGGTCCGAACTTGATTGAAAAAGGGTTTCCTAAATATGTTGCTCCCGGCGAACCGGAACCCGGCACGGGCAAACCCGTCAAAGAGTGCCGCGTCTACATCAACAGGAGCAATGCCACTGTAGCGGCGGTCTCTGACCGCCGTGACGAGTATGGAGTGCGGGAGCGGGGGACCCCAGGTTTCGCCCTGGTGCTCCCGCTTTGGAAAGCGGCGGTCAGAGACTGCCGCGGACGCACATTGAACTACGACGAACTGGAACATTACTGCAAAGTCGTAATGGCTGTCAGCGAGACGATTCGCCTCATGGCGGCAATCGACGCGGCCATTCCCAAGTGGCCCATTGAGTGAGGAACGCGTGTGATGCTTGCTAACGGTACGTAAAAGTCGAATCTGTCATTACATTCGGAGGGTTTGCATGGGCTACGTTCGTTTCTTTCGGCGGGCGCGCCTGGCGCCGGGCATCTCCCTGAATCTGTCGGGCAGCGGCCCGAGTGTAAGTCTGGGTGTGCGCAGCACAGTCGGCATCCCCGGAACGGGATTGTTCTATACATCACGCCAAGGTTGGCACAGCGGCGTCAGGGCTTTTACCTCACTCCGTAGGGAGTTTACCCGATTGAAGCTTCTGATTCTCCACCTTACAGTAGAGGTTGCGGCGGGCCAGAGCACGGAGATCGAGGATTTATGGGCTGGTTTAAATTCCGAGTAAGAATTTTCACCAGAGGCAATAGGGAAGGTCGAAGTTTAATTTGAGTGGAGGTTCGAATATTATGAGAGACAAAATGAGCATTATTTTTGTATTAATATTCGCGTTTTTGCTGGGCATTTTTGCGCCCCTTTCCGCCAGCGCGGTGGTCCGCAAAAGAAGGCCCGTGCAGCGGCACACGTATTACGTGCGGCACCGTTCCAAGAAGAAACAAGCGGCAATTATCGGCGGCAGCGCGCTCGCGGGCGCGGGCGTTGGCGCCCTGGCGGGGGGAAAGAAAGGCGCCCTGATCGGAGCGGGAGTTGGGGCCGCTGGCGGGGCCATTTACAACCAGAAGACCAAAAACAAAGTAGTGGCTAAATAGGCTGGCAAAGGCGCCGCCATCGAACATCCCCGCGGGAGGCAACGCAGCGTCACCGGGCGGTGCGTCGTTGCCTTCCTTTTTTTAAGCCCCGAAAGGAACCGCAAAGAATTAACAAAATAAAATAAGGGTCCCGGCTGGGACATTGCTGAACTGCACGCTCGAAAACGATACTGCCATTCAACCGAAAGTTTTTCTGCCCCGCGTCCTTCATCGTTGAACCATTAAATATGTCGGTTTTCAACGATCACGGGTGAGTTTTCAATGCCCGCATTTGACTGGCGCAAACGATTGCTCAATATCTTGAAGATAGCGAATGAAATTTGGGGGCGCTCCAGAACAAGCTCGCGAAAACTTTCGCGATCAATTTTCAACACCAAAGTGGGCTCCATCGCGCGCACGCAAGCGGAGCGGAGTTTATCATCCAGGATAGCCATTTCACCAAAGCTTTCCCTTTCCCCCAGGACGGCCACGGATCGTTCCGTTGAGTCCACCATACGGAAAACCTCAACCTTTCCACGAAGGATGATGTAGAGATGATGAGCCACCTGACCTTCGGAAAAGATAACCTCTCGGGGAGCAAATTCCTTTTCCAGCGCAATGTCGGCCAGGGCGGCAAGTTCCTCATCACCCACGGCGGCAAACACCGGAATCGATTTCAGGAAAAGCACTTTCTCAACCGTGAGAAGCATGGGCTCACCTCCGCCTAAAATATCAACCACCTCGCCTGCCTCATTGGAGCGGCCGGCCAGGATTCTTTGCGCGCACCGCCGGAGCATGGGCTCGGGAGATTGAAGAGCCGCATCCACGCGGGGCCGCCAAGCTTCCTGGAGGGCCTGCCACCCCGCGTAAAGCGCGGTTTCTTGAACGAAGATTCGGCGATCGTTGTATAAAGCGTCCAGCAATCCCGCCGTGTCTCCTGCCGGATGGAAACCGAGATAGTAGGCCGTGCAAGCGCGAACCCACGGTTTCATGTGGGCCGCCAAACCTGTAAGCAGGGGGCCGGCCTGCGGAGCTTTGGCGCGCCGATCGACCGGCTCAGGTTCGAGAAGCGCCAAAACCTGCCGCGCAATTTTCTTGGGCGCCAGATTATCCAGGGCTTCCAGGGCGTCGGCGCGAAGGCGCGCGTCTCCTGACTGAAGCTTTTGGTAAATGGCCAGCATCCGGTCACGCCCGCAGAGGATGCCCAACATGTGAAAAACGCGCTCTTCAATGTTCACCCTGTCTTCTTCAAGGGCCTGGGCCAGCATACGCTCCGCAACATCGGCGGGCTTTGGAACCAGGGTTCGAGAAATCACAATACTTTGCTGGAAGGCTTCCAGTTCATCGTGGGCGAAATCAAAGAGGGCGGTGCGGGCATTTTCAGGAAGGAGGCCATCGCGAGCCATGCGCTCAAACGATTTCAGGACTTTCCAGCGGACGCGCCACTCGGGATCTTTCAAAAGTTTAATCAGAGTGGCAACCACCTGGGTATCCTTTAAGCGCCCCAGGACGTCGGCAATTTCACTGCGAATTTCCGGGCGGTCGGAACTCAATGCGGCTTGCGCCATGTCGCGCGCCGTTTCGCCTCCATATTTCCTGGTAATACTCACAATGCTTCGGCGAGCGTGGTGGCGAAGTTCCGGCGCGCCAGCCAGCGCCTGAACCAGCGCGGGAATAATCCGCTGCGTGCCCACGCGTCCCAGCGCTTTTGCAGCCTCGCAGCGAATGGTCAGTTCAGGGTCATGCAGGAGTTCGGTGAGCAAATCCATCGACGGGTCAAAAGGCAATTGACTGAGGGCGTAGACAGCGGTGGAGCGCGCGGAATTATCGCCATGGGCAAGGTCGGTAATAACCGGCCACGACTCAAGAGACGAAGAAACTCCCTGAATGGCGGCAATGCTGAGGATGGCATTGATTCGCGTCCGTCGATACGGGTCCGTGAGAAAAGGGCGAAGTTTTTCCACCAGACCCGGATCCTTGGCCGCCGCCATCGCCTCAACGACATTGGCGCGCACCCGGAAGTCAGGATCATTGAGAAGAGGAGTCAAGCGATCCAGATATTTCGCGCCGGCCAGACGGCTAAGCGCGCTGACGGCTGAAGCCCTTACCCGGGCGTCATTGTGTTCGAGAAGCGTGGCGATATTCTCCGCGGCGCCTTCAGAGCCAAAACTTTCCATAATCTGGATGGCGCCCAGTATGCGCTCCGGGTTTTCGCTGTGCAGAATATCACCCAACAAGGACATGCTCTCTGTGTCTTGCATCTTCTTCAATGCGACCTCAGCGGCCACACGCAATGCCGGGCTGTCTCCCTGAAGGTTGTGGAGAAGAGCGCGAATGTAGCCCTTCTGGGCCGTCAAGGCGATGGCCAGCCAAACCACAGCCAAAAGAAATCCGCCCCAGGCGAGCTGCTGGGTGGTGGGGATTATTCCGCCTGAAGAAAGCAGGATGGGCTTAAGATAATTGTTGCCCAAAAGCACGAGGGCTCCCGCAACGGCAAGCGATAGAGGACGAATATAGCCTTCAATAAAGCCGCGCACTCGAGCCCGGCTTTCCGGAGGCACAGGGTTGTAGAGCAACTGATAGGAGGAGTCGGAAAATGTGTAGAGCATTGAGGCGTCGCCGAGTTTGGTGCTGAAGACCGAGGCAAAGCCAAATTGGATGCTCATCCAGGCGGAGCCGAGCACCAGCAGCGCGGGATGAAAATTGATGGTCTTGCCCACTCCCAGGCGGGAGATGACGGCGCGCGCAAAAAACAACTGAATGACCAGGCAGAGAAGTCCCTGAATGCCCACAAAGCGGCCAAAGAAGGTGGTGAGGTCGGTCGAATTGGGATAAATCTGGCGCATGGTTTTATTGAAGCAGAAATCGACGATGGAGAATACGGTCCAGAGCAGCAGGATGTATCCTGCCATGGAGCGCAGCAAAGGCTCCCGCCCGACCTCGCGCAGCCCGTCTTTAATCTTTTGTAATTCGGAGGGTTTTTTGTGCCGGGCCGGTAATGCCGGATCCACCGGCGACGGTTCGGTTTTCATTCTGAAGCGCCGGTAGGTAATCGCCGCCAGGATGACCGCCGCAAAAATCGATCCCGCCCAGACGAGCAACAAGTTCTCCGTGCCGATCAGATGGACAATCGATTTGGCGCCGAGACCCACGCCGATCATCCCGAGGAGCGCCCCGACGGCCAGCAGAGGATAAATGCGTTTGGCCTGGCGCGTGTCAAACAGGTCGCCGACAAAAGTCCAGAATTGCATGAGTGAAAAATACCAGATCACCTGGGCCTGGTTGTAAAGCACAGGGAAAAACCAGTGTGGGTGACTGGAAACGATCACCCGGCTGACCACCAGGCTGGCGACGAAAATCAAGGAAACGCCGCCCAGGAATTTGCCCCGGTCGATTTTATCCACCAGCGTTGTGTAAACCAGCGAACACAGGATGAGAAACACCGCGTTGGTAAAATACATGTAGGGGAGATACTGAACACCGAAGTAAATCAGAAAGAGCGAGTCGCGGGAGTTGCGGCCAAACATGATGCCCGCCACGACAAGAAAATTAACCAGAAGACACAATCCCACCGCCGCGCCTTCGCCCGGATAGATGGGCGCAAGTTGAGTAACCCAATGTCTCAGTCGTGACGATGACACCGTATCTCCGAAGGGGCAGGGAATTGCCGGCTTGAGTTCTTAAGTGTCTGGATCGAACGCCGGTTTGATTGCTAGCCGGGAAAAGTTTACCGTCCCGCGCAGAAGCAGGGGGCATAGCGGTCCAGAGCCCTATTCATCTTTAATCGCCGCCTTGACCATGGCGAGAACGGAGGGAGGAATATTGGCCGCGGGCATCCCGTGGTCTTTTTCCGCGTGTTCGGCCGCCAGCTTTAAAAGCTCCTCCTCGTTTTCAGCGCGAATTTCTTTGGGGCAGTTCATTCCCAGATCCTGACAACGTAAAACCTTGGACACTAGAGCCTCCTTTGATTTCCGGAAGTCGAGCCGGGATTCTACCATCAAGAGTTGTCAAATGTCAGCGACCGCTTTGAAACGGTTGGCTCTGTGGGCTTGCCCGCACCTTCCGGCCTGGGCGGACACCCTTTCCATAAGCCAGCGCATCAATCCAAAGTGACCCGGCGTTCAGGCGGCAGAGTGTGACCTCCTGGAGGGGATTCTATCCCATCCGATTGAGGATGAAGTGATGACGACATCAGAATTCTTTTCCCCCGGAGCGAAGGCAGAGACGCTTGCATTTACTAATTGGGCTACGACATAATAGGCGGGATGCGGTCAATTCTTAAGGGAGATGGGATGCGGGTTAGGGGAGCATGTCTGGTCGGCGCATTCATTGGGGTTGTGCTGTGCCTGGGGTGTGGAGCGGGCAGCAGCGCTTTCCGCGAAGGATACAAGGCCGAGCTGAAAAAGGACTACGATACGGCTTTGATTAATTACGATAAGGCCGTCCAGTCGGATCCTGAGAACTCGCACTACCTCATTCACGAAAAAGTCGCCCGAAGCGAATCTTCCCTTTTCCATTTAAAGCAAGGCCGGGCTCTTTTGACGAGCGACCGTCCGGATGAAGCCTCAGGAGAATTCCAAAAAGCAATCAGCATTGACCCAACAAACCAGGCGGCAGCGCAGGAACTGGATAAACTTTTGAGGTCGCAGGCGGCGTTGAAGGTGGCACGGGAGAATTCGCTAAAGGCGGCGTTGAAGGCGCGCGAGGAAGACACTTATCCCAATATAGTTCAGTTAAAGCCATTTCCACAAGAGCCCATGGCTCATTTTAAAATTTCTGCGGAAAGCCGCCAAGTTTTTGAGACTCTGGGTAAGCTGGCCGATTTGAACGTCGCTTTTACTGCGGATTTCCAGCCGCGGCCGATTTCGTTGGATCTGACCAACGTAAAGATTGAAGACGCCCTGCACATCCTCTGCTACCAGACCAAGAGTTTCTGGAAGGCAGTCACGCCCAATACCATTCTGATCATCCAGGATACGCTGGGAAACCATCGGGACTACGATGACGTGGTTATGAAGACAGTCTATCTTTCCAATCCCTTTCAGGCCGCGGACCGCACGGCGATTACCACAGCGCTGAAACAACTTCTTGGCCTGCAGAAGATCGTGGATAACCCGGATTCGAACGCCATCATTATCAGCGACACGCCGGACAAAGTGGCGGAGGCGGAAAGAATGATCCGCGATCTGGATCAGGGAAAGGCCGAGATTCTGATTGAAGTGGAAGTTCTGGAAGCCGACCGTGACCGCATCCGTGATCTCGGATTGACGCCGGCAACAATCTCCGGGTCAGGTAGCGTGGCGCCGGGATTTCAGGCTGCGGCGGCTTTCAATCCAGCCGCTGCGGCAACGGCGGGGACGGCCACGGCTGTGCCGGTCGGCCTGGGCAACTTGAGTTATCGGGATTACAGCGTGGTTTTGCCCAGCGCCGCCGCCAACGCGGTCTTGAATGATTCGCGCACTCACATTTTGCAAAATCCGCAGGTAAGAGTGACGGACGGTCAAACGGCCAAGCTTAAGATCGGCAGCCGGGTCCCTTATGCCACCGGCAGCTTTGGAATTCCCGGTGTGGGAGTCGGGGCAGGCGCGCAGGGCGGCGTCGCCGGCGGCTTTGGCAGCGGATTGCTGTCCAATACGCAATTCCAGTTCGAGGATGTGGGCGTGAATCTGGAACTGACCCCGCACTTGATGAGCGACGGAGAAATCAATCTGAAAGCGTCCATTGATATTTCTTCCGTGGGTCCCTCGGCGAATTTAGGCGGCGTGCAGCAGCCTACTTTCAATCAGCGAAAAATCGAACATGTGATTCAGTTGAAAGAAGGCGAAGTAAATCTGCTGGGAGGTTTGATTGAGTCCAACGTAACTCATTCGGTGACCGGATTGCCGTTCCTCGGCCAAATCCCGCTTCTGCGATATTTATTCTCAACCGAGCACAATGACCGGGTTGAGACGGAAGTGCTGGTGATGTTAACTCCTCGAGTCATCCGGTTGCCGGAACGTACGACCGAAAGCGCACAGGGATTAGCTGTGGGAAGCCCATCGCATATCACGGAACCTGTCCCCGGCCAACCTATTGTAGTTGAACCCCAGCCACCCGGGCCTCCCCGATGAAAACACAGGATGATGTAAAAGACGTATCCCGGAATTTGGGCCGCGCCTTTACCCTGATTGAATTGCTCGCGACCATGGTGATCCTGCTTTTGCTCACCAGTGTCGCGTTGCCCATGGCCAGGGTGCAGGTGCAGCGGACCCGTGAAGTGGAATTAAGGCGGGCGCTGCGCCATATTCGCGAGGCCATTGACCGGTACAAAGACTTCTCCGATCGCGGCATGATTCCGCCCACGCCCGACAGTTTCGGATATCCCCCCGACCTCGACACCCTGGTGAATGGAGTTCCGCTGAAAGGGTCGAGTACCGCCAAATACAAATTCCTTCGTAAGATTCCCATCGATCCCATGACCGGAAAAGCGGATTGGGGGATGCGCGCCATGCAGGATGATCCGGATTCCCAGAGCTGGGGCGGGTCAAACGTGTTTGATGTTTTTTCTCAAAGCTCCGGGACTGCTTTGGATGGAACCCGCTATGCGGATTGGTAGCATGAGGAAGTTAACAGCCGACAGTCGACAGTTGACGCGAAGGACCGGACAATTGAGTTCGACTGTAGATGCTTCGCTCGAATTGTCAACTGTTGACTGTCAACTGCCAACTGATTCCGGATTCACCCTGCTCGAATTAATGATCGTGATGACGATCATTCTGATTCTGGCCGCCATGGTGACGCCAACCTATCACATCGCCATCGTGCGGGCCCGCGAGGCAACCCTTCGGGACGATTTGTATACGATGCGGAATTTGATCGACCAATATACTCTCGATAAGGAGCGGCCTCCCGCGGCGCTCCAGGATCTGGTGGATGATGGCTACTTGCGCGGCGGCTTGCCGGTGGATCCCTTTACCCAGTCGAATGAAACCTGGCGGGTCGATTTGGAGGACGTGCCCCTGAGCCCCACCCAGACGGTGGCTGGAATTGTGGACGTTCACAGCGGGTCGGATGAAATTTCCTCCGACGGAACGACGGCTTATAGTAGTTGGTGAACTTAGGGAAGTTAACAGTTGACAGTTAATAGTTAAAGACCGTCAAGAAAGCATTGGACCATCAATTGCCTCGATGATTGTGTGATTGAAAAAAAAGAAACCCATGGCGCGATGACTCAATTTCTTGACTGTTAACTATTAACTGTCAACTGTAAACTTTTCACTATGGCCGAATACGTTTGCAAATTCGGAACATCCGGGGGCCGCGTCATTAGCCAAACGGAGCAGGCGGCTTCGGAAGCGGAATTGCGCCAGCGCCTGGTGGGCCAGGGTTATCTGGTTTTCTCCGTTCAGCCCAAAGAAGGGTTTAGTGGAAAAATCCTGAACTTTGGCACCCAGAACATAAAGGCTGACGACTTTCTGATTTTCAACGAACAGTTCCTCACCCTCTCGAAGTCCGGGCTCCCTCTTCAGAAATCTCTGGACCTCCTCGCACGGCAAACTCGCAGCCAGGCGTTGCGCGAGGCGCTGGAAGGCGTGCAGGAAAAAGTGCGCGGCGGAGCGATGATTTCCGAGGCGTTTGAAGCGGTGGGACGGTTTCCCAAGATCTATACCGGGATTCTTCGAGCCGGCGAGCGAAGCGGAAGCTTGGACCGGGTTTTGGCGCAATATGTGGCCTACCAGAAAATTCGACGGGGTTTCCGCAAGAAATTCATCGCGGCGCTGATTTATCCGGCCCTGCTGATGGTCTTCCTGACCATTCTCGTGACTTTTGTCATCACGTTTATTGTGCCCCAATTCGCGGCCCTCTACGCCGACCTGGAAGTCAAATTGCCGCTCGCGACACAGATGATGATTGCTGTTTCGTTGGGCATCAAACGGATCGCGCTGGTCATTTTAGCAGCCGTCGTGGCAATCATTTTCGCCCTACGCGCCGCGGCTCGCTCGCCCCAAATGCGATTAAGGTGGGACCGCTTGAAATACCGCCTCCCCGTGGTGGGCAAATTGCTGTTAAAATTCTCAGTTGCGGAATTCGCCCGCACTCTTTCGACGCTTCTCCAGGGGGGCATTCCGGTGGTGGCGGCGCTGGGCATAACCAGGGAATCCGTTTCCAGCCCGCTTCTAGCCCGCGCCATCGAGCAGACGCAGCGCGAGGTGACGGGCGGGCGTTTGCTACACTCCAGCATGAGGATGACCGGTTTTTTCCCGCCCATTGCTTTGGACATGGTGGAGGTGGGTGAAACCACCGGCGCCCTGCCCACCATGCTTGAAGGCTTGGCGGAGTTTTTTGAGGAAGACGTCAGCATTGATCTCGCCACCCTGGTGGCGCTGGTGGATCCCCTGATGATCGGCGCCATTGCCATCGTTGTGGCGTTTGTGTTGATCTCTTTCTATCTGCCCCTCTTCTCGCTGGCGGGACAGATTGGGAACCATTAGGTGATAGTAGGAAAGAGGAGTCAATCTTGGCTGAACCAACCCCGGATGCTGTCACGGAGATGGAACAAGCGCGCGAGGTGGCGATACGCTACCAGTTTGATTTTGTCGATCTGCGCGAAACGCCCCCCAGCTCGGCACTGCTCGCTTCAATTCCGCTCGAACTGATGGTGCATTACGAATTTCTTCCGATCGAGGAGCATGACCATCATCTTACGGTGGCGGTCGCCGACCCCTCGGACCTCGCACGCCTGGACGAACTGGAGATGAAGTTGGACCGGCGGCTGGTAATTCGAGTGGCCGCGGCCGGCCAGGTGCGCGAGTTCCTGAAAAAGACCGAACCCTCCCAGCGCGTCCTGGACGAAGCGACGGAAGAATTTCGCATGGACGTCATTCGGGATGAAGAGGGCGCGGGTGAAGGTCTTACCTTGCAACAAATGGTGGAAGGGCGCGAGGCCAGCCCCATGATCCGCCTGGTGGACTCGATTATTTTCGCCGGACTTGAGCGGCGCGCCAGTGACATTCACATAGAGAGTCGTGATAACGCGGTGGCGGTGAAATACCGGATTGACGGCGTGCTTCAGCAGGCGCTCCAGCCTTTGGCGCGTGAATTCCACTCCAACCTCATCACGCGCATCAAGGTGATGGCGGAACTGGATATTGCGGAGCGGCGCGTTCCCCAGGATGGCCGCTTCCGCGTGCGCTATCGGGGCCGGCCAATCGATTTCCGCGTTTCGATCATGCCCGCCATCCATGGCGAGGACGCGGTACTTCGCATCCTGGACAAAGAATCGCTGAGCGAGAAATTTCACCAGCTTCGCCTCGACGTTCTGGGCCTTTCGGAACGGGAACTCAAACGGCTGCGGCGCTTTATTCGCGAGCCTTACGGCATGGTGCTGGTCACCGGGCCCACGGGCAGCGGAAAAACCACCACCCTTTACGCCGCGCTTTCTGAAATCAAGACGGACGAAGATAAAATCATCACCATCGAAGACCCGGTGGAATATCAAATTCGCGGCATTACGCAGATTCCCGTGAACGAGAAAAAGGGTCTGACGTTTGTGCGAGGGTTACGTTCCATTCTGCGGCACGATCCGGACAAGATCATGGTGGGCGAAATCCGTGATAATGAAACCGCGCAAATTGCCATCCAATCCGCGCTCACCGGACACCTGGTGTTCACCACGGTACACGCCAATAATGTGGTGGATGTTTTGGGCCGCTTTTTGAATATGGGCGTCGAGCCATACAATTTTGTTTCCGCGCTCAATTGCATCATGGCGCAGCGCCTGGTGCGATTACTCTGTGAGGTTTGTAAGCGTCCGGCGAAGGTTTCAGCGGAGTTGATTGAGGAATCAGGTTTGGATCCGGCGGCCTGGCGTGATGTCGAGTTTTACGAATCTCCCGGATGCCCCCAGTGCAACCAAACCGGCTTTCGCGGGCGCACGGCCTTCGGTGAGCTTTTGGCGCTCACTGATCATATTCGCGAAGTCATTCTGGCCAAACGTCCCTCGTCTGAAATCCGGCGTGTGGCGCGCGAGGAAGGCATGGTGACGCTGCGCGAAGCCGCGCTTGAAAAAGTTCGCCTGGGCGTTACGACCTTGAGAGAGGTTAACAAGGTTACTTTTGTGGAATAATCGCCGTTGTCGATTCGGCCAGGCGACACAAAAATTATGAATTGGAATGTTTTCAAAAACCGTTCATGGCCGGGCTCCAATGGCGGGCAGGCTCGATTTGTTTCTCCGGCCCTGGTCCTCGAAATTGAACCCGGATTTGTGGTTGGGGCGCGCCTGGACTCTTCAGGTCGCTCGCTCCGCCGGATCGCGATGCGGGGCCTCGAGCCTGGGACCATCGGTCCCTTGCCGAATGGGCCCAACATCACGAATGCCGAGCAATTGCGCCGGGCCTTGACGGGAGTTGCGGATGTCATTGGCAATGGAAACAAGCGGCTGGGCCTTTTGCTCCCAGATGGATCGGTTCGCGTGGCCATCCTTAAATTTGAAACGCTATCGGGCGATTCACACGAAGTTGAGGCGCTGGTGCGATGGAAGATGAAAGAGAATCTTCCCTATCCTCCCGAGGAGGCGAAAATTTCTTTCCAGCTTCTGTGGAGTGAGGCCGGCGATGTGGGCGTGTTGGGCGTAGCGGCCAAAATTACCTTGCTCGCTGAATACGAAGGGGCCCTCGGGCTGGAGAATGGCAGCCCCAAGTTAATTCTGCCTTCCACTTTAGCCTTGTTGCCGCTGGTGCCTGAAACAGAAGGCGAGTCACAACTGCTGGTCCACGTCTGCTCCGCATGGGTTACGGCGGCCTTGATAAAGGGATCGCGAGTGCTTTCCTGGAGAACCAAAGAGCTGGATAACGCTGCGCCAGAGGCGCTTGGAGGAGAGCTGGCTTCCGAGGTTAATAGAATACTCGCGAGCAGCCGCGACCGTTTGCACATTGACGTGGACAAACTCTGGGTTTGCGCGCGTCCTCCTGTGACACCGGAACTGGCCGCCGAACTGTCTCGCGCCACCCTGAAGGAGGTTCACAATCTTGAGACGCATGCTGATCTCGCCGCGACACTCCCGGCGGCGGA